>CBFDAZ010000390.1:0-5672 GCA_965602825.1 uncultured bacterium | reverse complement strand
GATCTCGAGGCCTGACAACTCGAGGAGGCAGCGCAGGTCCTGCGGCAGGCTGATCCGGCGCACCTCGGCTGACTCCACTTCCCGGATGACCTGCTTGCCTTTGATGAAGCGGTATGTCATCGTGTCCGTGCAGAGCTGCGTATCCCAATCAACCACCGGGCTGTGGGAGACGAGGAGGGTCTGCTCTCCCACCTCGCAGCGCTCCTGCCAGGGCTTCCGCAGCTTGTCGTGGACGGAGGCCGGGAAGAAGTAGTGGTAGTCCATCACGAAGACGCCACGGCGCGAGAGCAGGCGCCGGATCTCGCCGGTCGCCCTTCTGATGGCCTCATTCGTATGCAGGAAGCTGAAGACGAAGTTGGCGGCGTAGACCAGGTCGAAGGGGCCCTTGAGAGGCATGGCAGTCACATCGGCGCACACGAAACGTGGCTGCGAACCGTGATCAGGTGCAGACCGCCGAGCCCGTTTGACCAGCGCCGCTGAGATGTCCAGCCCGACCACCCTCAGACCGGCTTCGGCCAGTCGCCGCGCGTGCTGGCCGGTCGCGCAGCCGAGATCCAGAGCCCTACGGCCCCGAGCCACGAAGCGGTCGCGGCAGGAGACCAGAAACTCCGCCTGCTCATCGTAGTCGATGAAGCTCTCGTTGATCTCATCGAAGAGGTGGGCCAGCTTACCCCACTCCGCCGGCCTTGGCTTACGCGCCATTGCGCCTCACTCCTGCCACGTAGACCCGCCGCTCGAGGCTGCCCCGGCTAATGCGGGCAACCCTCTCGATCTCGTATCCTGCGCTGGCCAGCAGGTCCCCGATGTCACTCGCTGTGACGACCGCCAGCCGGGGCGCGAGCGCCGGGAAGTTGGCCAGCAGACGCCCATACAGTCCTTCGGTGCGCAGCGACTGCCGCCCATACGGCAGGTCGGTCACCACGGCATCGCCGCGCGCCGCGAACACGGCACCGTCGGCCACACACACCCACTCGGGCCGGCCGAAGTGCCGCAGGTTGGCCTGCGTCATGCCGGCCAGCTTGGGGTTGAGGTCGGCGCCGACGACCCGCATGCCCGCCGACCATGCCTCCAGCAGGATCGACCCCGATCCGCAGCACGGATCGATCACCGTGTCGCCGGGCGACGCGACCAGATTCACCATCGCCCGCGCCAGCCGCGCCGGCAGCGAGCTGGAGAACACGAACGGTTTGTGCTCATGGGGCCGGAAGCTCTTCAGCGACCGGCTGACCACCCGGCCGAAGTGCCATTCGGATTGCGTGCCGACGAGCAGAAGCTCGTTGAGGGGGGCCGTGAGATCGACCGTACCATCGACGTACTGCGCCACATTGACGATGGCCTGTCGCTTCTGGACCTTTGGGCGCGGGGGCAGCGTGACCAGCGTGATACGGAAGCGCTCGTAGTTCAGGCCAAGATGCGCTATTGAGGCTGCGATGCCCGGTGGATCGGGGGCAGAGGCGAGCAACTCGGCGCAAGCCGTAACGTAGGCTGCTCTCCGCACATCGACGGGCCCGGGCACAATGGCCGCCCTGCTTTGCGCCTCGACCCCGCCCGCGAGCGCCCACAGCTCGGCCAGGGCTATCTCGCGTTCCGGTTGGTCGGCAGACAGCAAGCACAGGTGGGCCATCGGTTCCCATCCGTCAGAGCGGCACTCGTTGCGCCCCGTGCGAGGAGGGATTCGCCAGATCCGGCGCGGATACCTCAGCGGCCGGGAACGTGTTGCATATCACAGATGGACCTAGCGTGCAGAGCCCGGCGGGAACTCACGGGGTCGGCAGGGGTCTCAAGAGCAGACGCGAATGCTATACGGCCAATCATCGCGGGCCGCGAGGCGACGCGGCAAGGCCACCGGGCCCGAGGCCGGGGCTACCCGCGGCGCCACTTCGGTCGAGTAGCCAGCTCGCGACTTGGCGTTTTCGCCGGTACCATGCTTGGCGCCTCTTACCAGCCCAGAAGGCGGTGTGTGATGCCAGCTGTCCGCAACTCGATGTTGTCAGCCGTTCTCGCGGCGTCGATTGCCGCGGCCGGCTGCCTTTCTCAACCAGGCGGGACACAGCCTCCCGGCCGCCAGTTCCCCTGGGTCGGCAACAAGCTGGGAATCACCGACGCTGTCCCGCACCCGTGGACGCCACTCCAGGTCGAGGGCAACTCGGTGGCGTACTGGGGCGGCCGTATCGAGTTCGGGGGTGGCGTGCTGCCCACACAGATCACCAGCCAGGGGACGGAGTTGCTGAGCCGGCCGGTCACGCTCGTGATGAAGGTTGGCGGCAAGGCAGTAGAGCTGCCCGGGAATGCGAGGTTAGGGTTCGGGCCGAGGTCCGAGGCCGCGGTGACCGCCAAGGCAACGGCCGATTTGCCGCAGCTTGCTGTTGAGTGCTCGCATACCGTCGAGTACGATGGCATGGTCAAGATCGACACGGTGCTCAAAGCACAGAAGCCCGTGCGGATCGACAGCCTGTCCCTGCGGGTCCCTGTCCGAAGCGAGGTGGCCGAGTACTTCCGCCGGTTCTACACGTACGACTTCGATGCCGAGAAGGTCGATCGCAGCGAGTTCACCGAGTCGGCGGGATCGGCCCGTCGGGGTTGGCAGACCGCCTTCACCCCATACGTCTGGCTCGGCACGCCGGAAGTCGGCCTTGAGTGGTTCTGCGAGGGCGACGAGGCCTGGAGGCCGTGGGGGCGCCCGAACGCGGTGGCCCTGCAGCCCGGCGCTACGGAGACGGTGCTTGAGGCGCGGATGATCAGCCAGGCCATGCAACTGCGGGCCGGGCAATCGTGGAGCATCACCTTCGGCCTCAGCCCGACACCCAGCAAACCCCGGCGCCCGAACTGGCGCACTTACCGCTGGGGTGGCCGCACGAACCAGCCGCCGCCCGAGGTGAGCACGAAGACCCACACGGTCTTCGCCGCGTTCTGGATAAACGAGAACGAGAGTCTGGCGCTCAAGCGCCCCGGGTTCCCCTGGCCGCTGGATCCGGCGGCGTACCGTCCCGCCAGGGATGGCCTGCGGCAGCAAGGGATTCTCTACCTCCCCTATGGATCGCTAATGAAGATGGACACGAACATCCCGGAGTGGGAGGTGTACGCTAAGGATTGGGACGGCGGCCGCACTCGATCGTTCTGGAAATCGCGAGGAGGGGGCTCCCGTCCACACTCGATCTGCGTGAGCTCACAGAGTTTCCGGGATTACCTGGTGTGGACGTACGTTGACGCGGCCCGCCGCTTTGACACGGACGGACTGTTCTTCGACTTCGGCTCGACAGGGCTGAACTGCATCAACCCGAACCACCCTCACGGTCGACTGATGGAGCAAGGCATCTACCACACCGAGCTGTTCGCGTTGCGCGACCTGTACAAGCGCCTTTACATAGCGACCCGCGAGGTGAAGCCGACCTTCCTGACCATCATCCACGGCATGCTGCCCGTCATGTGCAGCTCCTTCGTTGATGCAGCCGTGTTTGGCGAGGAGAGTCAGGAGCTGTTCAACACGAGCGACCTTGCGGTCAATGCCGCGGACAGGCAACTGGCCGGCCGGAAGTGGTATGTCCCGGACTACGCGGAGGACTGGCCGCTGGAATGGGCCATTCCTCACCTCAACCGCGGGGACGGTACGTTCACGGTCCTGCTGCCTCAGATCCTCAAGCACAACAAGGAGTACTACAGGTCGCACCCGGACGAGTTGAAGGCCTATACCCGGGGCATGCTCGCACTTGCGGGTGTGGCGGACATCCATGCGATATGGACGATCCTGGCCGACCTGCGCCTGATGCGGCAATACTCCGCGACCAAGGCCGATTTCGATCCGCTGACGGATGAAGTGGGCTTCCATCCGTTCTGGGAGAATGCGGTCAGTATGCAGCCCCCGATGGCCGACGTCTACAGCACGCTGTATACACGCCAGGACGGAGCCCTGCTCATCGTCAGCAACCTTGGCCCGGCCGCCGCGACGGTCAGCGTTGACCCCGGCCTCTCGAAGCTGGGCGTCACGCTTCGCCAGGGGAAGGCAGTCGATGGCATGACCAACCAGTCACTGCCCCTCGATGCGGAGGGGAAGGTGTCGCTCACGGTGCAGGCGAAGGACTTCGTCATCGTCATACTCACCTGAATCGCCTGAGCCAAGTCAGCAGGGAACCGGTTGCCCAGACCCCGAGGTCGCGCAGAACCGCTACCATATTCCTGGTCGCCCTCGCACCTTTGGCTGCCAGCGCGGCCCTATTGAGCAGAACGGGTTCTGTACTCGACGTGAGACCGGATCTTCGCCGCGATGTCATTCGTCGAGTCAGAGAAACGTCAATCGATGCGTGCAACCATTGCCCTTTATGACGCCTACGCCGGCTTTGAGGGCTGCGGCCGGGCGTTGCTGGACATCGCGGACCGGCTCGATCCCAGTCGTTTTGAGCCGGGGGTCACATTTACCCGTGACGGCGAACTACTCGCCGTTGCGCGCCAGCGGGGCCACCGCGTGGCCATCGTTGAGCCCCCGAGCAGGCTTCTGCAGTATGACCAGGCCCTCGTGTCGGGCGGTTGGTCCTCCGGCCCGGCGACCGGGTTGGCGGTATACCGCTACGCGAGGAAGCTGCGCCGTTGGTTCCGGGCCAACGAGGTGCGACTGCTGCACTGCAACCAGACCAGGGCGACGCTTCAGGCCGGACTTGGGGGGAAGCTGGCGGGCATCCCGGTCGTCTGGGGCGTTCGCATACAGCAGAGATTGCCAACTCTGGCAAGACGGTTCGCCCACTGGTGCTCCGACGCAGTCGCGCCGATCGCCGCGAGCTGTCTTGATGGCCTGTGCGAAAGCGACGGGCTCCGCGACAGAGTGACGGAGATCCCGCTGGGCGTGGACTGCCGGGTATTCGGTCCGACAACAGGCAGCGCATCCGCTCCTCCTGACATCCCGGCTGGCGAAGGTCGGCCGGTCGTCGTGATGGTGGGCTGTCTGCACCCGCGGAAACGCCACGACCTACTCATCGAAGCGACGCCACTCATTGCTCGCGAGGTGCCGGACGTTCGGGTCGTGATTGTCGGCGGCACCGTCGAGGACATGGGGGACGAATACCTCAATACGCTGCTTCAGCGGCGGGCGGAACTGGGGCTCGAGGATCACGTCATCCTCACCGGCAGACGGGAGGACGTGCCGGCCATACTCCGCCACTGCGACGTGTTCGTCCTCCCGTCGGATCAGGAAGGCCTGCCCGGGGCCGTGTTGGAGGCGATGGCGACGGGCAAGCCGTGCGTGGTCAGTCCGCCGGCGGCCGCTGCGATCGAAGACGAGACGACGGGCCTGGTGATCCCGCAGAACGATCCGCGGGCTCTGGCCGCTGCGGTCGTCCGCCTTCTCAAGGACGGATCGCTGGCCACCCGATTGGGGCAAGCCGCCAGAGCCCGAGTCGTCGCCAGGTACTCCCTGGACGCCATGGTTCAGCGGTACGCGGAGTTGTACGAGGGGCTGTTGACAGCGACAGGACGGGCCGCTGCCGGGGGCCGCGCGAGCCCCTGACCGGGGCGCAAGGCGCCAGTCGGGATGTATTCGGCAGGTGCCGGCGCTCCCGGGAACGGCCGCAGGCTGGAAGTCTGCGCCGCGCGAATGTTCGGAGCAGCCGCTCATGCCGCCTTCGGCGGGACCCGGAAACGATGAAGATAGCCGTTGTGCCGGCGGGCTTTCCAGCCCGCCACAC
>CBFDAZ010000389.1:0-5687 GCA_965602825.1 uncultured bacterium | reverse complement strand
CCAGCTCCGACGCCGTGCAAGCCGTCCGTGGGTCGGGTTTCCCAACCCGACGCCGTCACATCTTCATCGTTTCTGGCTGCCGCAACGCGGCATGAGCGAGTGCATCGAAGATCCGCCTCGAAGATCTGGGCGTCGTTCGTGGGGGCGGAGCTCCGCCCCCGTTCGCCACGACGAACGAACGCCGTCGGAAACAGGACCGTCGTGCTTTCTCGCGATCTCCATTGTTCCCGGTGCCGCCCCACGGCATGAGCGACCGTCGGGTATCACCGTTTCGACAGCTTTTCGATCGCTCGCGCGATCTCCACGCGCCGCTGCTCGATCGGCTCTGGATCCTGCGTGTAAGAGGTCAGCGACGCCGAGATGCTCCCCGGCACGGTGAGGAGCGCCTCGTACCGTGCCGCACGCGCGGCGGGGAGCCGGCCTCTCTTCTCGTCAATGAGCCGCTTGAGCAGCGCCAGATACCCGTAGTCCTCCATGCCGTCGCGCAGTGCCTCCCAGCGGATGCTCGAGACGGGGCCATCGAGGATTGTCCCGTCCTGGGTGCCCGTGGCCGCCTCGGGGGGGTACATGAAGCGGCCATCGCCGGCGTTCCAGCGCCGCTTCTCACCGGGCTTCGTACCGTAGCCGCGCACCCAGCTCATCGAATCGTCATACGGGTTCTGCAGGGAGTCGGGGTAGGCCGGGGGGCTGTGCCAGTAGAGGCTCTGCCAGATGAGGATGCCGTCCACGCCCTCCTGCCAGGTCTGCCACAGCCACACCCGCAGGTCGGTCGCCGGGCGATCGATGAAGTTCGCGATGTAGGGGGCCTTCGGACTGCAGCAGATGTACCAGGTATAGAGATCGCCGTTGTTCTGGCGCTCGGCCGCGAAGGCGCTGTTGTGTGACGATAGGAGCGGGCACCAGTAGTTCAAATGGCCCACGAACGCCTCGGCTGCTCCCAGGTTCATTGGTACCATCCGGTGGAGGCCCGGGAAGTTCCTCTTCAGAAAGCGGAGTTGTTCGACGACGAACTGGTAGTCCTTCTCCGCGGGCTCGTCGAACGGGTAGCAGACGGCTTTGCCCAGGAGGCCGCGTTCAGCCAGGTGCTGCCGGGCGGCGCTGCACCACGTCCGGAAGAGGGCGAGGTGCTCTGGCGTCCCCATCGCCTGCCCGAGCAGCGAGCCCTCGGACCGAGCGTGGAACGTACCTCCCCCAAGTCCAGGAACGCGGAAGACGAACGAGTTGAAGTGGTAGTCTTCGACAGCCCTCGCCATCGCTGCGTCCCAGGCGGCCCAGTCGAACTCGACGCCTGTGTCTGGCCCAACCGGTCGCACATCCTCGAAGTCGCCGCCCTTGATGAGCTGCTTGCCGGTTCCTGTGTCGATGATCGACACGTCGTCAAGCCATACACTACCCGTACGCTCGCCGGGCTCGGAGTACTGACAGCCCTGCACCATCACGCTGACAAACGCCGTTCCGGGCGGGAAGCTCGGCGCGGTCGTCTCGAAGCGCTGCCACTCACTCGACGCGGGAAGGGGGATGTGGCGGTTGCGCCCGTAGAACCACTCGCGGCCCCGATCATAGTGGCAGAGGTACATGGCCGCTGCCTCATCGGTCTCGGTGCGGCACCACAGACTGATCCGGAGTGGTTCCCCAGAGACCGGCAGAAGCTCGGAGTACTGGGCGCTAGGGTTGGACGTATCGCTGGCATCTTGCACGAGGAACGACTTCGCGCCAGAGTGCGCCTCGCCCACCGCGAGCCTCCCGCCATTCCAGTGCGACCCGGTGTCCCATGCGTAGGTGAACCCATCGAGGGGCGCCGGGTTATAGGGACTGATGCGGTGCTCACTGTAGCTGCGCAGGTACTTGCTCAGGACCTCGCGCCGGTCGGCCTCCGTGTCCAGCTTCTGGTAGCGGACCACATTGCCCCAATCGAACCCGAACAGCGACCGACAGGTCGTCTCGTCGGGGAGCGTGAAGTCAAAGACCTCTACCTCGAGGGGGACCGTGGCGGCGAAGCCGTCGGCGCGCAGATCAACCGCCCCACGGTAGAGGCCGGGCTTGGCCTCTTTCGGCGCGCGACAGCGGACCCACAGTGGTTGATTTCGCTCCGGCAGGAGGTCAATTCCGCCCTGGAATGGAGGTAAGGGGTCGGGCCACGCGCCCACGGAACCGATGGCGTCTGACTCGTACTCGACGCGCACATAGCGGACGCGTAGTACCTCCACCGCCTCCGCTGGCAGCACGTCGCCGTGCCGCGAGCGGAGCTCGCCGACGGAGGCGGTCAATCCCTTCAGCTCCCGCTCGGGTCGTACCACAATCTGGGCGCCTTCGGCCTCATTCCGGGCCAGGGCCAGCTTCACCGCCTTGCCCCTGCTCTGGGGCGCGGGCCGGGTTCGACTGATCTTCCGGCCGGAGGACGCCCACCACAGGGCGACGCCGTTATCGGGGCACTCCAGCCGTTCGCCGTAGTTCGTCGCGTACAGGACGGAGACGGACGCGTCGGCAGCAAGCCTCGTGCTCAGATCCCGGCCGAGCGCGAATTCGAGGGCGTACCGACCCGGGGTCGGCGTCTCGTACGACACCGACACGGTCACCGTGTCGCCGGCGCCGATTGCTTGCCGCTCGCCCTGGTATTGACGCGCGTCTCCGCCCTCGTGGGTGACGGTCAGCACCGGCTCAACAGAGGCCGCCTCGCGCCCTCGGTTGGTCACCCGCGTAGCGAACAGGGGCTCGTCCGGGGTAGTCGCCTGCGGTTCGACGTCCAGGTGCTCGTCCTGCGCGAGCACCGTGACGGCTGCGGTCCGCCCAAGCACGTCGCCGACTGAGTCGTCGAGTGTCGCCTCGTACTCGTAGCCGGTGCACTGGAAGAAGATGGGCTCTGTCGCATCCGTCGCGTCACAACGCAGACGGATGTAGACTGTCTCGGCCGGCAGCAGGTCCTCGGGGACGGCAAACGGGCCTGCCCCGTGGTCTTGGCCGATGCTGCCAAGCGCCTCCCAGTTCCTGCCGTCCGGCGAGGCCTCTACGGCGAGCCCCCAACTTGTGTTCTCGTGGAACCAGACTGTCGGCCTGACGGAAGCCGAGACCTGCTTCTGGCCCGCCAACTCATGCCGGTACACGACCTGATCGCTGGGGCGGGCGAAGCGCCAGCGGTTGTCATGGAACCAGGCGCTGAATGAGTCGAGGGGACGGCTCACGCTCCGCCACGTACCGAGAGGGGCCACGAACCGGTAGGTCGCGCCGGACAGAGACTCCCCCTCACCGAGCGCCATCGGGCCCAGTTGGTGATGGGCCAACTTCACCGGGTGGAGTTCAATGGAGTCGAAGTCGATGGCCCCTTTGAGCCGCCACTGGCCCAGGCTGATGCCACTGACGCCCGGATTGGCTGGGGTTGGGGCTGCGAACCGCACAACTCCCTCCCGCCAGCGAGGCCCGTCCTGGTCCGGCTGCAGGGAGAAAAGCTGGACCGCGAACTCCGGGCCAGCAACCGCGTTCGCCGCCCCAGCTTCTCCTTGCGGCCGATAGCGGTATCGGAAGCGCAGCTCGTAGATCCCGCCCGGCTCGACCGCCACAGGATCGCTGCGCCACTGACCGCCTCCCTCGTCCGTTACCGTGACGAAGCGGCTCCCATCGTGTGCGTTGCCCTCGGCCCACTCACCGCCACCGGTGAGTGCCCAGCCTGCCGGCGCCTGTGCGCCCTGCTCGAAGGAGCCGTTCGGCACCAGCGGCGCACCCGACGACTGTGCATGCGCTATGGCCGCCAGCACCACGATCATGGTAGCCAACATGGATGTCTTCACGGAATCTGCCACACGCATGTTCTGCCCCTTCCCGCGGTCAGCGCCGGTCATCGAGTCTCGTTGATCGGTCAGCCGGTGATAGGACTTGAGGACCTCGGCCTGCTTGACGTCATGTCACGGCTTCAGGTCGCCCCCATGGCGGAGGAAGGCGCGCTTGCTGTTCTCGTCAGCAGCACCGCCCAGTCTTCCTCACTCGGCGCCTCCAGCTTGACCTCATCGCCGGCCTCAATCACGCTCTCAACGGCTCGAAGCTCCCCTGTCCTCGGATCGAGCCAGGTCGCCCGCAGCTCCCCTTCGACTCCGGTCAGATCCACCCGGAATGCACCTCCCCGCACGGCGTACACAAGGTACGCCTCACCCTTCGCCGCCAGGCACCAGTTACGCTCCGGCGCATCGAGCACAATGTCCGCAGGGGTCATCTTCGGCAGCACCGCCGCCAGATGCTCCCGGATGAACTCATACGTCGGCAGGATAACATCCATGTTCGCGGGCTTGATGTACTCGGGCGGATCGGCATCCTCTGGGTACTGGATCTGCCCGGCGACGATCAGGCTTCCTCCGGCCATCAGGAACGCCCAGCTCTGCTGCCGGTCCTGGCCGAGCGCATCGACGATGGCCTTGTCCGGGCACCGGTCGCGGTACTCGCGTACTTTCCGATAGATCTGCTCGGGGGAACTCTCCTGCCCCTGCCGGTACCCGGACTCAATGCCCCTGCCCGGCACCTCGCGCCCACCTTCCGGAGCCACTAGCTCGCCCGCTGCCGTTCGCCACCAGCACCGCAGGTCCAACACGTCCACCTCAGCCGCTCGCACCGGATCAGCCAGCACCGCGTCCACCACGTCCTTCGGTCCACCGAGAGCAACGTGCAGGTCCCGCCCCGTTTCTCTCTGCCATTCCACAATCGTGTCCAGCCAAAACTCCACGAACTCCAGCGGCCCGGTGTACTCCTGCCCGACCATGTGCACCACGTTGGTATGCTTCCCGAGCGACTGCAGACAGCGCCAGATGTACGAGCGGTGCAGCTCCCGCCGGCCCTCATGGGTGACGTCGTAGAAGACGTTCGCCGCGGGAATCCGGTCAGGCATCCCCGTGTCCTGAATGCAGTTCGCCGGCCGCCAGGGGAAGTCAACGTAATGCGCCTGCGTCTCCAGCAGCGCGTGCTGCATGTGGTACTTGTGGAGCAGCACCGTCCCCTTCTGGTCGCAGAGCCACGCGAAGTCCTCGAGCCGTTGGAAGTACCACGGGTTGAACCTCGTGAGATCGTACTTCGTCAGCCCATCCGACGCCCTCCCCTGGCCCGACCTCGCCCATGGCTGTTCCAGGAACGGCGGCTGCACATTCGCGTCGGGTCGTGGGCCCGTGTCGTGCGCGTCCCTCCGCCGGTCATACCAGAGCCCGTAGTTGTGCTCAAAGCCGGGATAGCCGAACTCGAGCATCGCATCGGTCAGCTTGTCCAGGTCCTCCGTCCGGTTCGGCCTGATGTCCCCTTCCGGGTCACCCACGGAGCGCCGCGTCAGATTCGGCCGCATGCCGGCCCGCCACCAGCCGTTGTGCTGAGCCCATCCCCAGATCGCCATCCCCTCGTGGGTCAGCCAGCCGTTCGTCACCGCCAGACCTTTGCTCTCAGCACACGATCCGCCACACGCTGTCCCGATGACTGCCAGCATGATTGCCCGCACCATGCTCACTACTCCTCACCGGTGTGGGTATCCCGGCGACGGAAGCGCCCCACGGCAATGGCCCAATCGGACTCATGAGGTGCGCTCCAGGTCTGCTTCGCTGCGGCCAGCGTGCCCAGAGCGATCTCCTGGTAGTCGGCCTTGGTGTCAACCGCGACCGCAGGCAGGGGCTCAGCAGCTCCCGTCAGGTCGATCCGGATCGACGCGGTCTGCTCCTTGTAGAAGA
>CBFDAZ010000388.1:0-5698 GCA_965602825.1 uncultured bacterium | reverse complement strand
CGTGCGCATGGGCATCACTCGGCCACCAGAATGGCGGCGGCTGATCCCTCTCGTTGACTCCGGCGGTAGACTTCGCCAATGAGCCGTGGATCGGTGTCGGGCGCCAGTACGGAATGGTCCAGCTCCCAGGCCCGCAGGATCGGCTCGATATGCCTGGCAGCGGAGTCGCGACCGCGCCCGGCCTCGAGCGCCAGGCGGCCGCGGTGGCCGACAATCAGGAACAGCGGCAGGCCAAGGTCCTTCACCACGTTCCGGAAGGCATCCCCCGCCTCGAAGAAGCCGGTGCACTGGCACACGACAACCGGCCTCGCGCCGCCCAGCAGCAGCCCCGCCGCGACGGCGATCGCCTCGCCTTCCCGGCATGCACGCACCAGACGCACCCCGGGCGGCAGGTGCTCCTCCAGCCCGCCCAGCTCGCTATCCGGCACCCAGACAACGTGCGTGATGCCGCACGCTTCGAGCTGCTCGGCAATGCCTTTCAGGTCCATCTGGGCCATGGGTCTGCGGGCCTCTGGGTGTGCTGATGTCGTGGTGTCGTCACCGGTGCCGGGGGGTTCGGAACCCGCTGCCGGAGGACCTCCCGGCTCAGCCTCCGGCGCCGCCGCACGGGAAGGTGGCTCGCGCCTGTGGGGCGTACTGAACCAACCACGACCAACCGAGCAGACGAAGGGAAGCGTTCACCATGAGACTCGCCGTAGATGGCATCTACTTCGGACAGGGGAAGGGCCGTTCGGCCGAGGAGCTTGCGCAACTGGTTGACGACGTCGGTGCGCAGGCTGTCAACTGGCCGATCGCCAAGGGATATGCCGATCCCGCGGACCCCGATTCGTGGCAGCGCTGTGCGTCGCTGCTGCAGGAGAAGGGTCTGACGGTATCGAGTCTCGGCGCAACGAGCCAGAACAGCGCCATCGCCGGCGAGGAGGAGGCCTTCCGCACCGAGATTGCCCGCGCGGTTGAGATCGCTGGGGTACTCGATACTCACGTGATCGACTGCTGGCCGCGGATGGCGGACGGGGCAACGAAGACCGACAGCCAGGTGGTGCTCGCCGCGAACATCAAGGCCGTGGCACCGATGGTTGAGCAGGCCGGTCTCATCATCTCGTTCGAGCCCGAGCCCGACGCAACAATCGAGCGGTACGCCGAGACGCTCGATTTCCTGGCGCCGCTGCCCTCGGTCGCGCGCATCACCGCCGATACGTACCACATCCAGCGGGCGGGCGACGACCTGCTAGCCGCGGCGAAGGCGATGGCCGATCGTGTCGGCATCCTGCACATCTCCGGCAGTCACCGCGGCGAACCGGGCTCGGAGGGCGACGTCTGCAACCACGAGGGCTTTGTCCGTGTGGCCCGCGAAGTCGGGTACGCGGGCGATCTCGTGCTGCAGTATGCGCCTCCCGAGGATACGGTCGAGAGCCTCCGGCGGGCCGTTGTGTTCTGCCAGGCGATCGTCGAAGGCACGGCCTAGAAATCCCATCGCCAGCGCATCGTGGGAGGGCGGGATGATGAAGCAGGCATTCTGGCGGGTCTGTTTGTCGATCGCGGCGGCGCTCTGGTTGGGGACGGCGTCAGTCCCAGGCGATCTCATCCTCGACATGCCACTCGACGAAGCGGAGGGCGACGCGGCAGGCGATCGCGTCCTGTCACGGCTCGGCGAGATCGCCGACGCGGCGTGGGTCAAAGAGTCATTCGGCTCCGCGCTGGAGTTCAATGGGGGCGATAGCGCGCTGACCGTCCCGGCCGACAATGCGCTCAGTCCGGCCCATGCCCTCACCGTGTCCGCGTGGGTGAGGTTCTATGGCCTGCAGCCGAAGCTCCAGCGAATCGTGCAGCGCGCGAGCGGCACGTGGGGGCTGTACCTGAGCGGCGGGAACGCGGCCTTCTACACACAAGCCGAGGGAGGGCGGGAGCACTGGCGATCCGTCGCCGCGGAGGCCCCGCTGGGGGAATGGGTGCACCTGGTCGCCGTGTACGACGGCAAGGCGATGTACCTGTACGTGAACGGCACCCTCGCCGCCGAAGCCGAGCAGGCCGGGATGCTCGTCCCGGCATCTCCGGGCGAGCCGCTCCGCCTGGGATACGCACCGGGCGGCGAGCAGACGCTGTTGGGCGCCCTGTCGCGAGTCCGGATCTGGGACGAGGCCCTCGACGCCAAGGCCGTTGTCGCTGAGTACCAGCAGACAGCGGATGAGTACGCGGTCCACAGCCCCTTCCCGGCCTCCCCGGTGTTGCTGCTGGCCTTCGACGAAAGTCAGGGAGAGCTTGCCGGCGACCAGAGCATCGCGCACAACGACGCCCGGTTCCAGGGCGCATGGGTGCCGGGCAAGTTCGGGTCGGCCTTGCAGGCGGGCCCGGACGGCGGGGCGGCGGTGCGCTTCAGTGAATCGCTCAACCTCCACGAGGCTGTCACGGTCGAGGCCTGGGTGCGGCAGGACAGCGCGACCAGGGAGATGCAGCGCATTGCCTTCCGTTCCAGCGCCTACGGGCTGTATACGACGGGCATCCCCTCGAGTGTGACGTGGTATGTGATGGCGGGCGGGGAGTGGAGCAGCGTCCGGGCTCCCCTGCCTCAGGCTCGGTGGGTCCGCATCACGGGCACCTACGACGGACGGCAGATCCGCCTGTTCTTCGATGGCGAGGAGGTCGCGTCCACCCCCAAGACGGGCCCCCTTGACCCTAACAGCAGCCCCTTCATCGTGGGCCACGGAGGTCGGCCGGAGGACACGCCGTTCCAGGGCGCACTCGACGAGGTCTTCGTGGTCGGTGAAGCGGTCGCCGACTTCCCCGAACGCCGCTCGGCAGCCCTCCGCAATCCTGAGAGTGTACCGGTCGAGGTGGTGCCATACGTAGCCGATGAGGCGGGCGCCCGGCCCTCAGTACAGATCGGGCGGATGCCCGCTCCTGACCTGGACGGTCAGGTTGACACCGAGGAATGGGCGGCCGCGGGCAGGCTGGAGCTGCGGGACGCGCTGACCGGCCAGGCGCCGACCGACGCCACGACGGTCCGCGTCGGCTATGACGATGCCAATCTCTACATCAGCTACGTCTGCGCGGAGTCGGACGTGGAAGGAACGCAGTTCGTTCAGAAGGTCACACAGCGCGATGGGCCGGTGTGGTCGGACGACTGTGCGGAGATACTGGTCCAGCCCGAGCCTCCTGACGGCGAGTACTTCCACTTTGCCATCAACTCCGCCGGGATCATCTACGATGCCTTCAACCAGGCTTCGGCCTGGAACAGCGGCGCCGTTGCCGCGGCTACGGTGGACGAGCAGGGACGGCGCTGGAGCCTCGAGATCGGCATTCCCTGGGGCGATCTGAAGGTAGACCGGCCGCCGCTCGGCCGTTCGTGGCGGCTGAACCTGTGCCGCGAGCAGTATCCCCAGAAGACATTGCAGGCCTGGTCGCCCACTCGCTCGTTCCATCGTGTGGACCGCTTCGGGCAGGTGGGCTGGGCCGAGCGGTCGCGCGTTGTGCAGGCGGGACCGGTGACCGTCTTCGGCCGCATTCTGCGCGGCGACGCCGAGCACATGGCGCCGGGGGTGACCGTCCGCATCGGCGACCGGATGGCTGCGACGCGATCCGATGGTGTATTCAGGATCGCCGGCGTGCCCGAGGGCGAGGTCACGCTGAGGGTTGAGCCCGCGCCCAACTACCACCCACTGGCGGTCTCGTTCACTGCCGCCGTCCCGACGACCGTCGTCATTCCGCCGCCGCTGACCAAGCTCGACCTGCAGGCCCACGCCCTGGAACTGCCTGACGGGGTGCCCTTCCATGTCCTGCCGATGCCGCTGTTCGAGGAGCCGCCTCTGGAGGGCGATGCGCCGGACTTCCCGGAGACGTGCGCCCTGTCGCTGATCGCGACCCGCGGCGAGTACGAGCCGGTCACCTTCGCTGTCTACGCCGCTGCCGACGTGCCGGAGCTGACCGCAAGCGCCAGCGACCTCACGTCCGGCGATGACACCATTCCCGTCGGGCGCTGGGACGTGCGGGCTGCCGCGCGTACGATGCAGAGACGCTGGTACACGTCGCCGATCAATGATTCCATCCTGCGCACTCGCTACCTCTGGCCGTACGAAGCGGCACCGCTGAGCGCGGGCCAGTTCCGGCAGTACTGGCTGACGCTGCACGTGCCTGAGAATGCGGCCGCGGGTGACTACCGAGGGACGGTGACTGTGTCAGGCGCCGGGCACTCGGTGGACATCGCTGTTGACGCCCAGATCCTCGACATCACGCTCAGGCAGCATCCCAAGAAACGTTACGGCTGCTACTACCGCGGCAGCGACTTCGGCGAGTTCACGGATCTGTACCGCTATGAGCTGCCGGACATGCGAGCCCACGGATGTGACTTCGCCCTCTGGCGGCCCCGGATCGCCTTCAGCATGGCCGACGATGAGGTCGAGGTATCTTACGAGGACCTGGAGCGGCAGATCGAGATCCTGCGCGAGCATGGCTTCCGGCCTCCATGGGTCATCTGGAGCGGTCTGGATCGGCTTACCTCGCTGCTCGAATCTGCGGGCAAGCCGGAGCTGATCCAGCCGACCGCCACGCGGGCCATCCAGGACCTGCAGGAACTGGCGGATGAGAACGGCTGGGGGACGATCTTCCTGACCCACATGGACGAGGTGTTCAACGAGGGGCGGCTGCCGCGGTACATCGAGCTGACCGAGCTGGTCAGGGAAGCGGGCGACGTTCCCGTCTACATGACGATCCGCGCGGACCGGCCGGAGATGATGAAGGAGGCCGATCCGTTCATCGACATCCGTTGCTACAACGGGCACAATATGGATGAGTGGATCAGCTCAGGTCACAGCTTCGCGGAGCTGGCCGAGGAGCTGGAGGCAGCGGGGGACGAGGCGGGGATCTACTACAACCCGCGGAGCGTGGACGTTACGCCGGAGTGGACACGCACCACGAACGGCCTCTACATGTGGCTGACGCCCTTCAAGCTGCACACGCCGTGGATCTACAACTCCTTCGGAGGCAGCCCGTTCGACGCCGAGGACGGTCACGACTTCGGATACGCTTTCCCCTCGCCGGAGGACGGCCGACCCGTCCCGACGATGCTCTGGGAGGCGTTCCGTGAGGGCGTGGACGACCTGAAGTACATCTACACGCTCGAGCAGCTCATCGAGGCGGACGACGAGGACGAAATACGCGAGGCCGAAGCCTACTTGCAGCAGCTCCGGGACCGGCTGCAGGGCATCGAGATCGTCAAGGGCCCCAGCGCGGTGGTGAAGGCCTGGGCCGCGGAGTTGAGTCCTGAGGACTGGCAGGAGCTGCGGCGCAATCTGGCCAGGCACCTTCAGGCCCTGCAGTGAATCGAGGCCGCCCGATCCGGGCGGCCTCGATACGTCTGCGCGAGAGACAGCGGCCTGTCGATGCGGGTGGCGCTACGGACGGCGCGCGTCGAACTTCGGACCCTCCAACACGTTCTCCCACTTTGCGTGGCCGTCCGCGTAGCCCATGTTGCCGCCGTCGTTGTGCCGGGTGTACGCCGCGTTGTCCGCGTTCCAGGCGTTCATGCCGGCCGCGCTCTGTTGGCGAGTACAGGCCCAGTCAGAGAAGAAGTAGGTCTCCGCCGGGTACTTGATATACGCCATGGCCCGGCCACAGATCCCGATGTCGCCCTGGTTGCCGGATATGCCATTGATCTCGCCGTAGGCCTCTTCCATCCGGTTCCACCCGTAGCTGAGTCTGCCGG
>CBFDAZ010000387.1:0-5705 GCA_965602825.1 uncultured bacterium | reverse complement strand
TGGCAATCTTCCTGTACCTGGATTCGCAGCGTCGGTTCACCCTCGGGCCATAGGCAGCGGGCCACCCCGCCTTGTGGCGCCCAGACAGGACGAAGATGACGGCGGCCACCGCGGCCGGCAAGGGTGCCGGCGCTCCCGGCAACAACATACCTTCGAGGCAGCCGTCCATAGCGCCTTGGGCGGCGCCCAGAAACGACGAGGGCGTCACCGCCAGCCACCTCGCAGACGGCTCCCTCACCCTCGCGCCTCGGGCGGACTCGGGATGTCTGCGGCAGACGTCCGCGCTCCCAGGTACGGCAGATCCACGGGGCCGCGCCACTGTACCCCTGTGAAGGTCCCCCACTCGCCTCGATCCAAGAGACCGGATGCGCCCGTTGGAGTCTGCACCAGTGTGGCCAAAAGGGATTGCGGGGGCGTTGGGAAGGCCACCGCAGACGGGGGACAGGCCGCGAGTTTCGCCCTTGCGACGGGGCGAAATCGGGCCAGTCCCAACGGCCCGCCGCCTGTCTCAAGAGCCACACGGTTCTCGCCTTCCGACATGCGCAGGCGTTCAGTAGGCACTCAGGCGCCAACGTGCGTTACGGTGGCCGTTGGGAGACCAGACGTTGGGTCCGCGCCTGCCGTGGTCGAGCAGCGTGCGGTCGGTAGAACCTGCCGTATAGACGGGAGTGTCGAACTTCATCGGGCACGACCCGTCTAACGTAGCGGCCGTGGGATTGTGACAACCGGATTGCGAGGTGACGGTATGAGGCTGGAAAGAGTGGCAATCGCTGTGACGGTGTTGGTCTGTCGCGCCGTGTGGGCAGAGACACAGGACGCGTCGCACCAGACCACGCACGCCGATCCCTCCCTGGAGTTCAGCGCCGTCGAGGAGGCAGACACCCCTCTGTCGGAGCCGGTCCGCCTGGCCCAGGCGCCGGCGGCGTCCAGCGCAATCCGGGGCCGGGTCATCGATCAGGACGGCGACCCGGTTATCGATGCCGAGCTTCGCCTGCGCGGTGTACGCGCAGACGGAACCGGCTACGAGCGCAGGTCGGCACCGCAGGACGACGGCTCGTTCCTCCGCGACGACCTGGAGGCCGGCCTCACGTACCGGCTGACGATCAGCGCCCGGGCCTGCAATCCGGTGATCCCGGACGAGTGGGTCGCGACGGCCGGCGGGGTGCGAGACGTGGGGACGATCTCCCTCCACCGCTACCGCGGTGTGGTTGCGGGAAAGGCGATCGACACGGCGGGCCGGCCAGTTGCGGGCGCAACCGCGTTCAACGCCGGAGACGGCCCCCAGCGCGTTGAGGCGACCACGGATGAACAGGGGCGGTTTCGGCTGGACGGCCTTCTGGAACAGGCATACGTCTTCGTCGATTCTCCCGAGCACCGCTTCGAGGGTGTGTGGGCCGCCGCAGGGGCAGCGGATGTTACCGTGGTCTTACGGCCGAAGGAGCCCGTGACTCTCGGCGATCCCCCACCGCCCCGACAACCCGTGCTCCCGCCGGACGAGGCGAGGAACCTGGCTTGCCAACTGCTTGTGGAGGCGCTGAAGCAGACAGTCGGCTCGCAGATCATCGAGCGGGAGCAGTTGCTGAAGGAACTGGCGCCGATCGATATCGAGGAGGCGCGCTTCGCCGCGATCGAGGGAGGAGGTAGCGAGGCGATGGTTGACGTCGCCGCCAGCGCGGCGATGCTAACTGAAGACTTCGACGCGGGGCTGGCGATGATCCTGGCAGCCGGTGACTCAAGGTCGGCGTTCCAGGGTCTGCACCGAGCGGCGTCCACGCTCAAGCGCAGTGATCCGGAGCTGGCGCTGGAGTGCCTTGAGGCGGCCGACCCGCTGTGGCCGGAGATCCCGGGCCCGGATCAGTACCGGCTGGTGGCGGCGGCCCGGTTGGGCGGCTTGCTGCATGAGATCGACGCCGCCCGCGGCGAGGAGTATCTCAGAGAGATCCACGCGCGGTTCATGCCGATCGGAATGGGGGCGGACGAGGTCATGGGGCGGGGCCTGTTCGCCGAATGCTACTCCGTGGTCGATCTCGATGCGTCGCTGGCCCTGCTGGCGCCGATGGCGGAGAACCTGTGGGCACAGATGGCGTACGAGCGGATCGCGGTGAAGTGGGCAGGGATTGATGTGGACAGGGCCGTCGAGGTGGCGGGGTTGCTGCGCAGCGAGCCCAAACAGGCAATGGTGCTGGGGCGGATCGCGGAGCAGATTGCGGGGAGAGATCCGAAGAAGGCACTGGCGATCATGGAGCGGGCTGGCGGGAGGCAGTATCGGCTCAGGCCATTGGTTGATGTGATCACGGCACTCCCGGCGACGCATCTCGACCTCGCGCTCAACGAGGCACGGTCGATCCCACAGCCATTCACGGCGTTCAAGGGCCGCGCGATAGGGAGGCTGGCCTACGTCGCTCCCGCGGACCAAGCTCCGGCGATCGTCCAGGAGGCGCTCGATGAGCTGACACAGACAGCAGGCGCGTCGGCGTCGGGTACCACCCGGCACGCGAGCGACATCGGTCGCCTGGCATACGTAGCGCGGAGCGTGGGCCACCCCGAGTGGCGAGAGATCGCGCTGCGAGCCGCCGCGAGCCGGAACGGCGAGAGAAGGCCGCCTCCGGCCGACGGCAAACGACGGGCACCACCGAGGGAATACGAGCTGGCGTGGGTGCTGTCGTTCTCGGACCCGGAGATGGCTCGTCATCTGCTGGAATCGGCCCTGACCATCGACGGTGGCATCCAAGGCGTCAATCGGGGAGCGTTCCAGGAGATCGCGTCAGCCGCCATGCAGATGGACCCAACGTGGGCGGCCGAGTTGATAGCTCAGATGGCCCCCGACGATCTCGCCGAGACCCACGGCGACCGCACGGATGCTGTGTGGGCAGTAGTGCGTTGCCTGCTGAGATCCCCGGATGCCTGGGAGGCGGCGATGCTCCGCAGCGGGCTGGGCAGTTGGGGACCCCCGGCGTAGCGCAATCCGGCGTTCCGCCGCTCAGGAACGGCGTGGGGCGCGAACGGCATGTCGGAGCGGGAGCTCCGTCGCCAGGAACGGCCGGACGCGCGCGAGGGCCGTTACCTGGACAGATGAAGCGGCGTCAGCGCTCGTGCCTGGGTTCCGTTCGGCGCTCTGCCGGTGACCTCCACCAGATACCGCCCGCCGGGCGCTGCCAGTCCGGCGCCGTTCTTGCCATCCCACAGAAGCGTGTTCAGGCCCTGCTGGCCGGTGAGCCGAGCAAGCGTTCGCACCGGGCGGCCCGCAATGTTGACGACCCGAGCCGTCACCTCGGCGGGCCCGGACAGGCCAAACACGATCTGCGCGCCGCCGTGGGGCGTTGGGATGGCCGACAGCGATGACAGAGCCAGCATCCCCGCGGGTGCGTCCGTCAGACGCGGGCCGGGGGTCCAGTCGGTGACCGCAAGCAGCCGACACGGAGGATGCCCCTTTGTCGCGCGGAAGCGGTACCTGAACTTGGTGGCATCCGGGAAGATACCCCCAAGACCGCGCGCCCAAGCCACCGAACTGCCGGCGGCAATGTCTCTTCTTCGGAACCGAGTCCGCTGCCAACCGGTGCCCGGCTCGTACCAGGCGATCTGCAGCTCGACCGAGCGTGCCGGCTTCCCGTCGCGTGTTGTGTAGTCGACCCTATAGCGGAACTTCGTCGTGGCGTCTCCGACTGCCGGAGTCACGCTGGGCCACGACAGGATGGGCGCTGTGATGACCTCCGGGCCGTCGTGCCACACGGTCGGCACGCCGACGGCGGGGAGATCCCCGTCCGTCGCCGCAAACCGGTACGAGTAGTCCCCCGCCGAAAGCTTGCGGGCGAAGCGATAGACGACGCCCGTCGCAAAGTTGGTGGAGGCGCCTTTGGTCATCGCGAAGGGGCTCTGCGCAAGCGGTGTACCGTTCCGCCGGAGATGCAGCAGTACGCCCCCACTGGGTGGCGTACCCTCCCGATCGCTGTACCTGACCCTGAACGCGACTCGGGCACCCTCGGCAGCACAGTGTGGGTCGATCCCGTCTGCCGCGTAGCCCGGCGTGCCGGCCCACCCGAGCACGGGCGCGGCGTTGGTGCCGCCGAAAACCTGCGCCGTGTCATACATCCGCAGGTGGCGGACGGCCAACCGCCGGCACGACGTGGCCGGCTCCCCGTTGGTGTAGAAGCGCCCCAGCCCCCAGGCAACGTGAGGGTACCCAACGGGGTGTTGGTGCGGGTCAGTGATGCTGGGGGCGTGAGCCATCCGCACCCCATCCACCCAGATCTCCATCCCCCCGGATCCCCAGGTGAAGCCGAGGTGATACCAGCTGGCGGTCTGAAGCTCGGCCGCGGTCTCCAGGCGCCGCCAATGCGGCGGGTTACTGTTCCAGTAGCTCAGGTGTACCTTGTACTTCCCTGCGGCGTCAACGTAGTGGAGGTAGATCACGAAGGTTGGCCACGTCAAGGCGGTGCCTGTCTCCTGGTAGGCGTTGCTAAGGAATATCGATCCCGTGCAACCGGGCGCGATCCTGACCCAGCAGGAGATCGTGCCCTGCGTGGACGGAATCTCCGGGTTCGCGTACTGCACCCAACTGTCCGCGTGGGTCATGACCACCCTGTTCGACAAGATAGTCACGTTGTTGTTCGCACCCAGCGTGCCCCCGCGGAGTGGATCGTGGAAGATAAGGCTCGCAGAACAGGATGAAACGACGACCAAGGCGACTCCCAGCACACAGCACCACTTCATCGCTCTGTACCTCCCTGGCAACCCTCGGAAATGCCTTCCTGGAAGAGATTTCGGGCTGGGGGTGCAGACTTCCTTCTTGTTTACTCTGAAATCAGAAAAGCGATGCAGGAATGAACATATCAGCTACTCCGCGAGCGGCCCGTCTGTGCCGCCAGAACCGAGGTTCCCCGGACTGCGGATCACACTTGCAGACAACGGCTGCCGCTGGCCGGAGGGTCACGTCGGGCGGTCAGCGAAGAGCCGCTTGCAGACAGGAGCATGCCCGCTGCGGTGATCGCGGCCGGGTGGGATGCTTAGCTCTTCTCGCTTGTTCCTGAGAAGCATCTCTCATGACCTTTGAAGGCTTTCGACCCGAGGACTTCCTGCAGTTCCTCGATGATGACAGGCTCACTGTCGTCGAGTATGTGCGCGATTCCCTGCACCCCCGGCTGAGGGACTTCGGGCACGACCTCTCGGCCGGCCTGCGTGAGGCTCTCGGTGTGGAGCTGAGGCCGCAGCTCCGGAGCGGCCGCTGGTATAAGAACCCGTGGGGCACCTGGACGAGCCTGATTCTCCCCCGGGAGAAGGTCCGCAGCGATAACCGCCGCCCGCGGCTGTGCGTGTTCATCGACGAGCACGAGTGCCTGGTCGGCTTTATGCAGAATGTGTGGCGCGAACGGTGGCAGCGGCTGGTGAAACAGCGCCGAGCGGACCTGATCAAGACCATCGACAAGGCCTCCGCCGGCCGACCAAAGCTGCACCTGGCGCTCGTCCATTGGGTGCGGTACGAGGGAGAGACGTATGAGCGGGAGACCTTGCGCTTCAAGACGGCGGCCGAGCTTCTCGACGCGGCCGACGAGTTGGGGCAGGACTTCGTTTGCGTGGGGCGAGTGTACCCGTTCCCTCCCGAGGCCGACAGGCTGACCTCGCCGGACTTCGCGAGCGATGCCCTCAAGATCCTGAAGAAGGCGTGGCCGGTCTACAGCTACGCCTTCGAGCAGACGGTGGGGGAGTGA
>CBFDAZ010000386.1:0-5710 GCA_965602825.1 uncultured bacterium | reverse complement strand
CCCTCTCCCAGCCTCCACCACACCTCCACAGCGGGAGAGGGGCGAACGTCAAGCTGACGACACGGCAGGACGCACGACACCATTAGGGATCACGCGTGATAGAGCACCAAACTGACTACAGCCCCGTCGCCGGAGGCCCAGACTGATGGCTGACACCGATGCACCTGTGACCAACACGGAGATCGGCGCTCTCTGCCGGCAGTTCGCCTCCCTGATCCACGCAGAGATCAACATCCTGGAAATCCTGGAAGCCCTGCGCGCTCAGACGAGCAACGCCTTCCTCCGCGAGGCGCTCGACTCGGTGCGAGAGGATCTGGAGATGGGGCGGACCCTGGCGACCGGGTTCTCGCGCTACCCGCAGATCTTCTCGCCGTTCTTCATCAGCATGGTCCGTCAGGGAGAGCTCGAAGGCGAACTCGACCGCATATTCACCGACCTCGCGGGCCACTACGAGACGCGACTGGAGGGCACTCCCGATCGCTCCCGCCTCCGCGGGGACAGCCTCTTCGATTGGGAGAGCGCAACGTCCCTCTTCCGCTGGGCGCTGGCATGGATCGCGGCGCTGTTCGCCGTCTGCGCCCTGGCGGTCGGTGCACTGATCTACGCCGCCGACATGGGCGCCGTCCCGGGGCGCTTGCCGGCGAACGTCTGCATTCTGATCGGGGTAATCGTGATGCTCGGAGCGCTTCTGCTGGCTCGGGGCAGGAAGCGCTAACGCCGCTGCCGGAGGGCTGCCGAGGCCCTCCGGGCGCACGTCAGGGCCCCAACCAGGCGTGCGTTTTCTTGCGGCCGGTGGTGGGAGTTTGATCCTGCTTTGGGAGAAAAAAATGGGCACTAGGAGGGTGAAATATGGTAGAATAGGGTTGACACGGCCCACTGAGGGTGTTAGTCTGTGGGCCGCAACACCACCGAGGGCCACTGGAGTGAGTCGCAGTGCCAGGGATCGACCTGGAGGGTTTCGCAACCAAGTCCCTCGACGAAAAGAACCGCGTTGGCCTGCCGTCTCGGCACACTCGTATCCTGTCGGGCGAGATTGTCCTCTCCCCCGGCGCCCCCCATTGCATTGAGGCTCGATCGCTCTCCGAGTGGGAGGACTTCAAGTCCCTTCTCATGGCTGCGGCAGCGCGCGGCCCGAAGCAGAGGAGGGAACTGCTGCGGCACATGGTCGGACATGCGGTGCACGTGCGCATTGACGGCCAGGGCCGAGTGCGGGTGAACGGGGAGCTGCTCAAGTGGGCGGGCGTGCCAGCCGAGCACGGCAGCGACAACCGCGAGCTGAAGATCATTGGGATGGGCGACTACCTGGAGCTGTGGTCCTGCGCGGCTTACGAGGCCCGGCGCCAGACAGGCGAGGTGGACTTCGAGGAGACGCTCGACGAGGTCCTTCACGAGCAGTTCGACGAAAACGCGGCGGCTGCAGGAAGCGATGGCAACGAATGAGCCGCGACACAGGCCGGTCCTGCTGGCCGAGATCATCTCGTGTCTGGCGCCCCGCCCCAACGGGGTCTACGCCGATCTCACGGTCGGCCACGGCTACATGGCGGAAGCGATCCTGGAGGCGTCGGAGCCGTCCGGACGTCTCTTGGCTCTCGACATCGATCCGGACGCAGTAGCAGCGGCACGGCAACACCTGTGCCGATTCGGGGAGCGGTTCGAGGTGCAGCACGGCTCGTACGCACAACTGGGCGAACTGGCTGCCGCCGCCGGCTTCGGCACATTCGACGGCGCGCTGCTGGACGGCGGCGGGCTGTCGCGGGAGCAACTCGCGGATGCCGAGCGGGGCTTCGGTTTCGGGGTGAGCGGCGATCTTGACATGCGCCTCGACCGGACCGGGAGCGGACCGACCGCCAGGGCCCTGGTGAACACCCTCCCCCGCCCCGAGCTGGCCAGGCTGTTCCGCTGGGCCGGTGAGTCCACAAGGCCCGCCCGGGCCATCGCCGGCGCCATAGAGGAAGCCCGTTCCCACGCCCCTATCACAACGACCACCGAGCTGGCGAGCATTGTCGAGAAGGCCGTCCGCTCGGCCGGCACCCGCCGGGGATCAAGCCACCCCGCCACCAGGGTGTTCCTGGCCCTGAGGCTGCGCGTCAACGACGAGCTACCGACGCTCGAGCAAGGACTCTGGGAAGCCGTCGCAAGTCTCGTCCCCAGTGGGCGTCTCGCCGTTCTCTCGTACCATGGTCTGGAGCACCGGCTGGTCCGCAACGTGCTGCGCGACATGGAGCGCAGATGCACGTGTCCGCCGGGGCTCCCCGTCTGCCGCTGCAACCAGCAGCCCCTGGTGCGACGACTCGTGCGCAAGCCCGTGTCGCCGTCGCCCAGGGAGACCAGGGCCAACCGTTCAGCCCGCAGCGCACGGCTGAACGCTGTGATTCGAACTTCGGCGCCGATGTGAGTGGCGCTTTAGCGTTTTCGGGTCGCGCCTGCCGCCGGCGCAGATTCCCGAAAGAGGGGGCGGTGCGGAACCGCGGACAGCGAGATCGATTGCCAGCCCCGCGAGCTTTCCGCAGAAAACCACCGCAGCAGGGAATGCAGAAGAACCGGTAGCAATAGCTGCAGCACTACATCGCACTACCATCTGCGCTACCATCAGCAGCAATCCCGCGCAACGCACCGCCCTCTCCGACCAGCCTTGTCTCGCGCGCTTTGGCACCGCGGCCAGGCGGATGCGAAGTGGGGAGGCGCAGATGGCACAGCCACAGCACGACCCGATCCCATCCTCCTATCCTCTGACCCTCGTCCCCCCTACCCCTCCGAATCTGCAGAGCCTCCGCGCAAGACGCCGTCTGCTGGCCCGTGGCATCAAGGCGATCGGCCTGTGCGCACTCCTGGCAGTGGCCTACCTGTGCTGTCTCGTCCGCGTTATGCAGATCGACGCCGCGTGCAAGACAAAGCTCGAGGATTGCCGCCGCAAAGAGGCCGAGGTCGGCGGGCTGGCGATCAGGCTGTCCGCTGTGACCGACGCCCGCCGGATCGAGCGCTTCGCTGAGGAGTCGGGACTCGTCTGCCCGCAGCGGGTGGACGAGATCACCGTCAGCCCCGAGTTGTGCCTCGACGACACGCGACTGCCCTCGAGGCAAAACGGCGGGGAGCTGCTGGCGGCAAACCTGGGCTCGGATAGCGGCAGCCTCCCCGGTCCATAGCAGCGACGCGGCCGTGACCTGACGCCCGTCCCGGACCTGGATCGCTTGATTCGAGATGCCCTAGTGGCCTCGGGGGGTGAAGAAGCATGTCGTCTGAAAGGCACCAGATCCTCATCTCACGCACCAAGATCAGTCTCTTCTTCGCCGGGCTCCTCGGAAGCGTCATCGTCGTGAAGCTGTTCTGCGAGCAGGTGCCGTTGCGCCCGGCGCGGCTGGCCCTGGCCCAGGAGATCCTGCCCGGGCTGGCACCGGAGACGCCCGAGCCCGGAGGCATCTTCAGCCTCGAGGGCGCGCCTGTGGCCTGGAGCGTGGTCCGCAACTCAATCTGCGCGAACCCGGCTTCCTACTCCAGCGATGCCCAGAGGGAGTACGTGGCCACCCACCTTGTCCGGCTGACCGGAGTGGAGTATCACAGGATCTACCCGCGACTGTGCATGAGAAAGCGGAAGTTCTGCTACATCGCCCGCCGGGTGCCGCCGCATATCGAAGAGCAGGTCATGCGAATGCGCCTGCACGGGGTCTTCGTGGTACCCGAATACGCACGACTCTACCTCGACAACGCTCTGGCGGCTAACGCCGTCGGCTATCGCGGCGTGGACAACGTGGGCTTGACGGGCATCGAGCGCATCTGGGGCTTCTGTCTCGACGGCATCCCGAGCACCACAAGAGACGACTTCGATCGTGACGGCCGGACGATCCTGGGACCCAGCACGCGTTTCGCGCCAGCCTTGCCCGGTCGCCAAGTCATCCTGACCCTGCGAATGCCGCTCCAGAAGTGCGTCGAGGCCGCCATCGACGATCTCTGGGAAGACCACCAACCCGTCGCGGCCACCTGCACTGTCCTGGACCCGCGAACGGGCGACATCCTCGCGATTGGCGCCCGGCCAACCTTCAATCCAAACGATCCCAGCAGCGCCGAACCGGAGGATCTCGTCTGCCGCCAAGCGTGCGATGTGTACGCGCCCGGCAGTACATTCAAGACACCCATGGTCGGTGCAGCCCTCGATGCCGGCGCAATTACAGCGAACAACACATTCCTGTGCACCGGCACAACCGAGATCGGGAAGCGGCCCCTGCGCTGCTGGGGGGAGTGGGCCTACAAAGGCCACGGATACCTGAAACCGATCGAGGTCATTGCGAAGAGCTGCAACCCGTGCGCAGCGCAGATTGCCCTGAAGCTGGGTAAGGACCGGGTCTACGAGTACCTGGATAGAATGCACCTGATGGAATCGCTCGACTCGGGTCTCGACAGCGAACGTCCGGGGTTCGTGCTGCCGAAGGCCAGGCAATACGAGCGAGGCATCGCCAACATCGGCTTCGGCCAGGGGGTCAACGTTACCGATCTGCATCTACTCGCGATCTATGGCGCGATCGCCAACGGTGGGACCTTCTACTACCCCAACATTGTCAAGGAAGTGCGTAGTGCAGGTGGCGAGCTCGTCCGTCGCCGCAAGCCATGTGAAGGCGGTCGGGTGTTCAAGCAGGAGACGGCCGAGCTTCTCCTTCAGTACCTTGAGGAGGCGGTGGTCAACGGCACAGGCAAGCGGGGGGCCGTGGAAGGGGTCCGCGTGGGCGGCAAGACGGGCACCAGCCAGATATTCGACCCAGACCAGGGCTGCTTCCTCGAAGATGCCTTCGTCATGTCCTTCATTGCCGTCGCGCCGATTGAGAACCCACGGTTCGTGGTACTGGTTCGGGTTAGTCGCCCGCGCATCGGCAAGCACGGGTCAGACACCGCCGCGCCGACTGCCCGGCGGATCATGGAGGACGCTATCCGGCTCAGTGAGGAGCTCGAAGTGTAGGTCCTGGCGGCCCTTGCCCGCACGTCGTGGCTGTCGGACCTGCGGTGCCGCAGGCGTCCTGTACAGCCCTCCGATCCCATGAAGCGGAACTTCGCCGAACTCGCCAGAGCAGCAGGCGCCGAACCGATCCGCGGAGCGGAGAGGACGATCGCGTCCGTTGCGAGCGACTCCCGCAAGGTAGGCCCGGGCGCCTGCTTCATCGCCGTGCCCGGCTTTGCCACTGACGGGCACAAGTACATCGGGGACGCCGTCGCCGCAGGAGCCGCCGCAGTGATCTTCCAGAACCCGGCGTACGCCGCACAGATTCCGTCGTCGACCGCGTGCGCGCAGGTTCCCAACGCCCGCAAAGCGTGCGCCGCGGTCTCAGCCGCCTTCTGGGGGCACCCGTCGTCCGGACTCACCATCGTTGGTGTCACCGGAACGAACGGGAAGACCACCACCGTGACGCTGATCGACGCGCTCCTGCGGGGCCAGGGGTACACCACCGGGACGCTGGGCACGCTGGGCCGGCTGGCAGCCGGCACCCGCTCGGACATGGCGCACACGACTCCTGACTCGGTGGAACTGCAGAGCACGCTGGCCGACATGCGGGACCAGGGCATCTCCCATGTGACCATGGAGGTATCGTCCCACGCGCTCTCGCTTCACCGCGTCTGGGGCACGAAGTTCGACGTGGCTGTCTTCACTTGCGCTTCACGCGACCATCTCGACTTCTACGCCAGCATGGAAGACTACCTGGAGGCCAAGACGCTGCTGTTCACCGAC
>CBFDAZ010000385.1:0-5724 GCA_965602825.1 uncultured bacterium | reverse complement strand
CCGCACGCCCTCGGTTGAGAAGAACGTCCCGGCCTCGATCCGCGCAAACAGCTCCTCGCCATGGACCACCACTCGCAGCGGGTCGTCCATGCCGGTTGCCCAGGCGGAGACGATCTGGTGCAGGCGGTCGGTCGGGAGGCCCTCGGGACACACCCAGGCCGAGAAGGTGTAGTCGCGCTCGGGGAAGTACGGAAGCCGGTACCTTAGCCCCGAGCCCATCTCGCCGCTGAACGCTACAGCCGCGTTCGCGTCACCGAACCGATCCGCGGCAGGACTGATGCCGGTCGCTGACTCCAACAGGCCGCTGGTTGGCTCACCGCTCCCATTAAGCGGCGAGGCGACAAGCAGGCCCCGTTCCCCGACGCGATAGAGGTCCAACTCCCCCGCGAGCGGGTTCTCGAGTCCCGCATCCACGGTGAACGTCGCCGGCCCGCCCCGGTTCGGTGTCGAGCCACTCTCATTCTGCGCTGCGACGGTCCAGAAGTACTCCTGGGCGGTCCTCAGGCCTTCTTCCAGGACGTAGTGCGGCACCCGAAGTCCATCGCGTTGGGCGACTGCCCGGGTGAGCTTCCGGTCCTCGGCCACTGTGAGGCTGAAGGTCCGCCCGACAGCCGCTTCCCCGCCCGAGCCGGTCCACTGGAACAGGATGGGCCCGGCAGGGACACGCTCGTCCGCGCGAGGCCGTTTGAGCCAGACGGGCGCCGGCGCCGCATTGACCGCAGGCAGCCAGGCCGCGTAGTCGGTACCGTGCGCTCCGGCCGTCGCGAAGTCGCAGAGAGTCACCTCCCGGCCATCGGCGGCCGTGAACCTGCGCAGGACGATTGGCTGGAAGCGGGCCTCCGTCGTCCCCGGCTCGGAATCCAGCTTCTCCGCGTCGAGTGCCGGCATGTCGGACGTGTCCATCTGGTTGTACTTCGGATCGAAGGCCAACAAGAGCGGCCCGCGGTAGACCGCCATGCGGCCGGAGCGGCCCAACTCGCCGCTCCAGTATCGCGGCGACACGTCCAGGCGGAGGTCCACGGTGTCGCCGTCGCGCCATTGACGCCGGAGGCTCAGATAGCTCCCCGGCTCGACCTCGTCAACGGCCTCCCCGTTCACCGCGATGGATGTCTCATTCGACCACGCCGGGATGCGAAGGCGGAGGTCGAACTCGCGCGGCTGCCCCAACACCAGGCGGATGCGAACGTCTCCCTCCGCCGGATACTGCGTCTCCTGCACGAGGGTAAGCGGCGTACCATCGGCGAGGTGCAGCCCGACGGTGCAGGGGCCGTAGAAGCTCACCAGCGGACCCCGATCGTCGACCATCGCCGCCCATTCCGACAAAGCGCCAAGGCCCCGCGGGGCGTACACCGAGCAGCAGTTCAGCTCGGGGGTCCCGTGACGGGCCTGGAAGACGATGTGATGCGCGGAGGCCTTGCGGACGCCGTTGACCGGCGTGTCGTACGTCCACCAGCGGCCGGAGGGATGCTGCGATCCCAGGACGCTGTTCCACGTTGACAGCTCCAGCTCATCGGCCACCACGCTCTTGCCGGTGAGCCGGAGCATGTCCACCGAGAGAGCAACCCACGCTGTCGTGCAGCAGGTCTCGATGGCGCCCTCGGAGTACGGATTGCCGACAGCCCGCTCGCCGGTAGTGAAGCCGCCGGTGGGATGGCGGTCGTGCTGCGCGATGCTCGTCCAGTGATTGATGAAGGCGGTCTTGTAGTCATCGTTCCCGGTGATGAGGTGAAGCTCGACCAGCCCCTGCAGGTCGTGAAGGCTCTCCCACCGTGGCTTCGGCGTACGGAAGAACTCGGTGCCCTTCAGCCCGGTGCGGAAGTAGTCTCCGGCTGATTCCCAGTCCTTCTCGATCTCCCGCATCATCCGCAGGTAGCGGTCCTCGCCGGTCAGCCGGTGGAGCTGTCCCAGGGAATGGATGACCGCCATGTTCATCTCGGGTGAGCCGGCGTCGAGCACGCGACGGTCCGTGTCAAGGTAGGTCTCACAGATCAGGTCTGCCATGCGCACGGCACATTGGAGCGCCCCCTCGTCGCCGGTGTCAGTGTGCCACATGAGCAGGGCGAGCATGATGTGGTAGTGGCCCCAGAGATCCCAGTGCGCGAGGAGCCTTTCGTGCCTGGCAAACGGCCCCAGGTAGCCATCGTCCGCCTGCGTGCTGATGAGCTCGGCGATGGTGCTTCTGACGTGATCCCGCAGCTCTGGCCGGTCGGTCATGCGGCAGGCCTGGATGGCCGAGATGAGATACTTGCCCACGAACTCGCCGGCCCACGGGACGAGGTCGGGTGTTGGCTGTCGATCTCTCAGCCGGAACATCTCAAGCATGCCCGGATTGGCGTCAACCGCAGTGAGAAGCCAGTTGTCGATGTTGCGCTCTATCCGTTCGCCGATCGGGCCACCGAACGCAAGCTGGATGTGAGGCGGTGAGTGCAAGGTGAGCCCCCTTTGCCCGGTCTGGCCACCGGCAAGCCCCAAGGGTCCGAGCAGCATACAGGCTGAGGTCGTTGCGATGAGCCAAGTGAGATGATGGAAGCGAGAGTTCATGGTGTCGGAGGGGAGGCGGCAGACTGCCTGATCCCGCGCCTTCGGGTCCGCGGCGCCGCCCGCAGCGTGATAAGCGGGACCTCGGGAGGGCAGTTGATGCGCATCGACAGGAGGGCCATCCCGACGCCAGCGCTGATGTAGATCCGCGTGTTCCGGAACCGATGGAGCCCCGAGGCCCGACGAGGTCCGAGGTCTGAGTCCGTCACAGGAGCCCCGTATAGTGGCACCACGATCTGCCCACCGTGCGTGTGCCCTGCGAGGACGAGATCGACCGCGCGGCGAGATGCCTCCCTGACGACATCCGGCTTATGACTCAGCATGACGATGGGCACGTCAGTGACGCCGTCCAGTGTGCCGTCAAAATCGTCATGCCCGGTGATCGCGTCGTCCAGGCCGGCGATCGCGAACCGCGAGCCGTTACGCTCCAGAAACACCGACCGGTTCCTCAGAACACGCGCGCCAGCGACCTCGGCCAGTATCCGTTCGCATTCTGCGGCGTCGGTCCAGTGCTCGTGATTGCCGAGCACGCTCAGCTTGCCGAAAGGCGCGGAGAGGCGCGACAGTGCCTGTGCACAGTCCTGCATCATGTCGAGCCGACTGGTGATGCAGTCTCCCGTGACGACAACGAGGTCGGGTCTCGCGTTGTTCGTCATCGCGACCGCCTGCTCGACGAATGACTGCGGAACCCGATGACCACGGTGGATGTCCGTGAAGTGGGCGATTGTGAACCCATCGAAGGCCGCCGGCAGGCGCTCTAACTCGACCTCGACCCGATGGACGCGCAGGTCCCACCGATCATCGCACGCCGCCGCGGCCGCTACGCCACCGGCCACACAAGCGCCCGAGGTGACAAGGAATGCTCTCCGACTGATCCGCCGACGGTTCATCGGCTCTACGCCTTCGCGGTGTGCTGCCATTGCAGCGCTCGTCGGCTGGCCGGCAGAGATAACGATACCCGACGGCCGCGGGCAGTGACACGAGCGCCACGCGAACCTCCGAGGCAGTCGCTCATGCCGCGCGGCGGCACCCGGAAACGATGAAGATAGCCGTTCTGCCGGCGCCTTCGGGGCCGCTACGCCGACGGGCCTGGAGACCCGTCGGCACGAACGACCTCCAAATCTTCGGAGCAGTCGCCGCGGGCTATCCTAGCCCGCATCATTCACGATGCAGTGTGGTCCGAGCCCCCAACAGCAGCGGGGAGGCCGTTCCCGACCTGCATCCGTGGTCCCGAGATGGCGCCATCAGCAGCACAGTGTGCTTCACGGCAAGCACTGACACCGAAACAGAGTTTTCTGCCGGAAGGGTGCGGGAGACCGGCTCTTTTTCAAAAGAGCGGGTTGCCCGCGACGTTCGTCGTGAACAGACCGGGCTAGACGACGCCCGCCCGGATGATGTCCTGGATGTCCACGACGCCGACGGCACAGCCCTCATCATCGACGACCGGCAGATTATCGAACTCCTTCTCCTGCATGATCCGTGCGGCCTCCGCGGCGGACATGTCGGCGCCAACCGTCCGCGGTTGAAGGGTCATCACCTGGCTGATCGGCATCGCCATGACGGCGTTCCGATCCGCTTCCTTCTGCATCAGAAGCCGGAAGTCGCCGTCGGTGAACAGGCCTCGCAGCTTGCCGGCCGAATCGGCAATGCTGACGACGCCCCGCACCGCTGCACGCGTCATGACCAGGATTGCGTCCAACACGGTGGCGTCGAGCGGCACCACGGGGTTATCGGGTCCGGCGTGCATGATGTCACGAACACGGAGCAGCACGCGACGCCCCAAGATGCCGGCGGGGTGGTGCTCGGCATACTCCTCCGGCGAGAAGCCCCGCGCACTCATGGTCGCGATGGCGAGCGCGTCGCCCATGGCCAGTTGCGCCGACGTGCTCGCCGTGGGCGCCAGGCCGAGCGGGCAGGCTTCCTCTCTCACGGCGGTACTCAGCACAACGTCCGCCTCGCCGGCGATGGCCGAATCGGTGTTGCCCACGACGGCGATGATCGGCACGCCGCGTCGCTTGAGCACGGGAATCAGGCGCATGACCTCCTCGGTTTCGCCGCTGTTTGAAAGCATCAGGGCGACGTCGTGCCCCGAGACGATCCCCAGATCTCCGTGAACCGCCTCAACCGGGTGCATGAAGACCGCGGGCGTGCCCGTGCTTGAGAGTGTTCCGGAAAGCTTGCGGCCAATCGCGCCCGACTTCCCGACCCCGCTCACAATGACCTGGCCGGACAGGTTCACGAGAAGCCTCACGGCCTCGACGAACGCGGCGCCTGCCCGATCAGCCAGACTGGCGACCGCGCAGCTCTCGATCTCGAAGGTCCGTCTTGCCGCCTCGATGACTTCGACCTCATTCAGCTCCGGCAAGCCGCTCTCACCTCCAGTAGCGTCGTCAGCAGCGAACGGACCTCGTCCAGCGGAAGCATGTTGGGGCCGTCACAGGAGGCCCGATCGGGATCGGGATGGACCTCGGCGAAGATCGCGTCCACTCCGACGGCCACTGCCGCCCGGGCGAGGGGGGCGGCGAACTGCCGCTCGCCAGCGGACGCGCCCGCCCCACCCCCCGGGAGCTGAACGCTATGCGTGGCATCAAAGACAACCGGGTAGCCGAACCCGCGCATGATCACAAGGCCGCGCATGTCCACGACGAGGTTGTGGTACCCCAGCGTCGTCCCGCGCTCGCACACCGTGACGGCCTCATTGCCCGTCGAGGTGACCTTCTCAATGCAATGCTTGACGTCGTCCGGCGCCAGGAACTGGCCCTTCTTGATGTTGACGGGCAGGCCGCTCTCGCCAGCGGCGACCAGCAGGTTCGTCTGTCGGGAGAGGAACGCGGGGACCTGAAGCATGTCGAGCACCTGCGCCGCGGCCTCCACCTGGTCCACCGAATGGACATCAGAGAGCACCGGAACGCCGGCAGCCTCCTTGATCTCCCCCAGCATGGCCAGCCCCCTCACCAGCCCCGGCCCACGCGGCGATCGGATGGACGTCCGGTTAGCCTTGTCGTAGGAGGCCTTGAAGATATACGGAATACCGAGCTCCCCGGTGATGTCACGCAGCCGGGAGGCGATGTCTCGATTGAGCGTCTGATCCTCAAGGACGCACGGACCGGCGATGAGAGCCAGTGGCTCGCCGCCGATCACCTGGTCACCCACGCGCACCGGGCGCACAGCCGTACTCACGAGGGG
>CBFDAZ010000384.1:0-5733 GCA_965602825.1 uncultured bacterium | reverse complement strand
ATAGAGGTCATCGAGGCCCTGACGGCCGATCCCGACGTGCTGCTCTTCAATGCACACGGAACAGCCCACCCCCGGGCCCTTGGCCTGGCGTCTCACATCGGCGTGCTGCTCGACGTCCCGAGCATCGGCTGCGCAGAGAATCTCCTGGTCGGTCAGGATCCCGGCCACCACCTGGAGCGAGGGGAGTGGGCGCCGATCATGGTGGAAGAGCGGGCGGTAGCCGCGGTCGTGCAGACACGAGCCGGTGTCAAGCCGCTCTTTGTCTCGCCCGGACACCGAATGGACCTCGAGACAGCCATCGAGGTCGTCATGAGCTGCTGCCGGGAGTATCGCACACCGGAGCCGATCCGCCAGGCCCGGAGTCGCCTGCGTCACTCACGGCATGCCGAGAGGTGGGGCTGAAAGGGCGGACGAACCACGCGACGACTCAAGCCCTATCAGACAAAGGAGAAACGCAATGGCACAACCCAAGCTCGGCCTGCAGTTGATCGTTTACCGGGGACGGCAAGGTGAGGATTTGCTCGGCGTGCTGCGTGAGGTTGCCGAGGTCGGATACGTCGGCTTTGAGGGCGGCGTCAACATGTTCGAGAGTCCCGGCGTGGATGGCCTGAAGGCGGTGATGGAGGAGACCGGCCTCGCGCTGGCCGGCATGCACAGCGGCTACGCCGCGTACACGGATCCGGCCGCGGTCGATGCGAGCATCGAGGGTCTGAAGAGCTGTGGCTCCCAGTACCTCATCTGCTCCGGTGTCGCTGAGGGCGAGGGGATCGAGCAGTACGAGAAGGCTGCCGAGACCTTCAACCGGGTCGGGGCCCAGTGCAAAGACGCGGGCGTCACCTTCTGCTACCACAACCATGCGTGGGAGTTCCAGTCCTTCGACGGGGTCAAGGGCATACACCGCCTCTGCGAGCTGACCGACCCCGACCTGGTGAAGCTGTGCATCGACGTGTACTGGGTGTTCATCGGCAAGGAGAAGCCCGACGAGTTCATCCGTCGCTATGCGAACCGCGCCGGCTACTACCACTTCAAGGATGGCGAGGAAGGCACGTTCATGGAGCTGGGCAAGGGGAGCGTGGACCTGCCGGCGGCCAAGGACGCGGCGCTGGAAGCGGGCGCCGATTGGGTCGTCTGCGAGCAAGACCGCTCCGAGCTCGAGCCCAAGGTCTCCATCGCCGAGAGCTTCGCGTATCTGAAGAAGCTCGGCCTGTGAAGCGGACGAGCCTCGGAACGCGCCAACAGACTCCCACCGTGACCGCGTAGGGATACCGTATGGCACGGATCGCGATTGGCATTGAGGACGTGGACCGCCGCGGCGGACAGGAGCGGGTCATCTGCGAGCTGCTATGGCGGCTGGCCGATCGGCACGACATTGACTTGATCTGCTACCGAGCCGAGGACATCCCGGACGACAAGGTGCGAGTCGTCCGCTTGCGGGAGCGGTTCGGCTTCTCCCTGTTCACTCGCGCTCTCTGGTTCATGCTGGCGGCCTCGTGGCGGGCACGGAAGAGCAGGTACGATGCGGTTCTGTCGCAGGGCTCGAACATGTGCAACCAGGACTGGGTACTCGCGCACACGTGCCACGCGCAGCGAATCCACAACCGCCGCGAACAAGAGCGGGGCAGGCAACGACCCGGTCTCAGGACGCGGCTTGGATCCGCCATCCGCGACCGCCTGCTGCCGGCTCTTGAGCGCCGAGCCATGAGGCGCTGTCGAGGTCGGATCATCGCGGTCGGCGAGGTCCTGAAACGCAAGATCGTACAGCGCCACGGCCTCGCCGATGACGATGTGCTGGTGGCGAACAACGGGGTGGACCACGAGGCGTTCCACCCGGGCCTGTGCGAGCGCTGGCGGCCGGAGATCCGCCAGCAACTTGGCCTGTCGGACGACACCTTCGTGATGCTGTTCGTGGGTGGCTTGTGGGAGGAGAAGGGACTGCCTGTGCTCATTGAGGGACTGTCGCTGATGGAGGAGAAACACGCGAAGCTGGTCGTCCTGGGCCGAGGTGATGAGGCGGCCTTCAAAAAGCGCGCTGCGGAGGCGGGCGTAGCGGAGCGAGTGGTGTTCGCCGGGTTCAGCCCTCATCCTGAGCGCTACTACGCCATGGCGGACTGCTTCGTGTTCCTGAGCCGGGCGGAGGGCCTCGCGCTCGTGCAACTGGAGGCGGCGGCGTGCGGGCTTCCGCTCATCCTGCCCGAAGGTGAGGCACCACCTGGACTCGTGGAGGACGGGGCAAGCGGGTTCATCGTGCCGCCCGATCCGGCGGCGCTCGCGCCGAAGCTCGATGCCCTTGCCGCGGACCCGGATTTCTGCCGACGGGCTGGTGAAGCAAGCCACCGGAACTCCCTGCAGTTCTCCTGGGACCGGCAAGCCGCCGAAATCGAGGCCTTGATCGCAGGTGCTACGCGGGATCGCTGAGGTCGGGATGTGCGGTCGAGATCACGGCGACGGGGGGGCGGGAGGTTGTGCGCCCCCCTATGCCCCTCAATGGCGGTGCGCCATTGCCCTCGCCTTTCCCCAGACTGACGGGGGTTTGCGGAAGAACCCGAGTAACACCTTCGGGATTCCCTAAGGCTCGTCAGCGCCTCACGTTGCAGGTGGAGGGGGTGCCGTGTCGAAGCCTAGTTCCGGATGGAGTCCGGTGAGGTGACGATGAGGCCATGCACTGGCTCCCCGTTGTGCTGTTCCCGCTCTCGAATCGCCTGATGTTCCGGCGCGCCGCCGCCCAGAGCAGTACTCGTAGAGGCGGATTGCGAGGAGTCCCGGGCCGCCCGGTTGCGGTCCGTTCCCGCCGTTCAGGGCCGCGCCCATCCTGAGTCCTGTGAGGCTAGAACCCGATGCGACTTCGTGCGACCGTGGTGGTGCTGGCGTTGATCAGCTCAGTCGCCGCTGTTCTCCCGGCGGAGTGGTCGGGAAGGGTTGTGGACGGGGCGGGCGAGCCCGTGGCGGGGGCTACCGTGTGGCTCTGTGTTGACCCAGACCTGTCTCACCCCTACGACATCGAAATCCTGGATAGTGCGGAGAGCCAACAGGACGGCTCGTTCGCGCTGGAGGACTCCGAGCGCGACCGCCTCACGGGTGGTGAGTGGTGGAGCGTATTTGCCCATGCAGAGGGCTACGCCCTCGGCTTGCGGACCCCGCGCTCCCCAGGCAACTTCGGCGAGATCAGGCTCGACCCGCCCCACACCGTCTCGAGGCGGATTCTCGGTCCTGAAGGTGAGCCCCTGGCGGGCCTTACGGTCACGATCAGCAGCCTGTTCTTCGTCTATCCCGGCACCGAATACATGGACTACAGCAGCGTCCCGCCAGAGGTAGGTCAACGGGTCGCCGTCCGAACTGACCCCGATGGCAAGTTCCAGCTTCGAGCGACATCGCCCAACACCGATCCAACGCTTCAGGTGTCCACCCAACACTGCGGCGACATACTGCTCGTGCTGCAAGATCCATTGATGTTTGGCTACGGCAGCGCGGCGCACCAGTTGTCGTCGGTGACCATCCCCCAGCCCGGCCGGATCGAGGGACGCCTGGTCTGCGACGACAGGCCCGAACTCGTCTCGGGTCGCAGAATCATCGCGCGCCCGCACGCGCACGAGTCGCCGGTCTGGGGATGGCGCGACACCGAGACCGACCCCGAGGGTAGTTTCAGTTTCGACCCTCTCCCGCCCGGCGACTACTATCTCGAGCTGTCTGAGCAACTGGCCCCAACGCATCATGTCCGCAACCTGCGGTCAGTGCTTGTCGGCTCGGGCGAGACGTCCACGGCCGAGATGAAGGCCGAACGAACGGCTCTCGTCCGGGGACGCGTGGTGGCGGCAGACACACAGGAGGGGATTGAGGGGGCAGAGGTGAGCTTTGGAGATCAGTGCTACGGCTCCACGGCAAAGACGGGGCCCGACGGCCGGTACGAACTCCCGTGTCTGCCCGGCGAGTACATGATCGAGGCGTTGTCTGAGGGGTTCGTGCACTTGGAGCCCTCCCGGCGGATGGCGCCGTTGACCGTACTGGTCGAGCCTGACGGCACGGATGCTCCCGACATCGCGCTGGAGCGCACCTTCACGGTGACCTTCCGCGTCGTCGATGGGCACGGAGACCCCGTATCGTCAGCATATGTCAATGCCGGCCGCGGGTTTGCTGATTACGCGAGCGGACTGACGCGCAGCGACGGGATCTTCGAGGCTCGGGCTCTTCTCCGCGGCCGCACGGAGGTCTGGGCCCAGAAGGACAACATGGCGCTGGAGGCCCCTGTGAGTGTCGAGGTGGCTGAGAACATGGAGCAAGTGGAACTCGTGCTGCAGGAGGGCGTCTTGGCCTCCGTCGTCGGGCGGGTCATCGACCAGGAGGGTGCTCCCGTCGCTGGTGCCGAGCTGACGTTGTGGATCACCAGGCCCGATTGGTCCGGGTCCCGCGTTCGTGGCGCTGCGACGGCCGAGGACGGACGTGTACAGCTCGCCGGCCTGAGGTCGGACCTCTCCTACCGGCTCGACATCCAGGCCGCGGGCTGCGATGCAACTGCCAGCCCCCAGTGGACAGCACGTGCTGGGCAGACCCACGACCTTGGGGACATCGTCATCACGTGCCACCGCGCCTTCCTGGCCGGTATTGTTGTGGACGAGGTGGGGGAGCCACTGCCAGGTGTAACGGTTTTCAACGAGCGCGATGCTCCGGACCCGATCTCTACGACGACGGACGAGCAGGGGCGCTTCCGCCTGCAGGGCTTCCGGGAGGGCGTCAGGTACGCCTTCGCCTACTCGCCCGGTCGCCGCCTCGCCGCGGAGCGAGCGTCAACGGGAACCGAGGACCTGCGGATCACACTGCACCCCGACCAGCCGTACGCGATGGGCGACCCTATGCTCCCGGAACGACGTCTGCCGCTTGATGAGGCCCGCGAGCTTGCGAAGCGTCTGCTGGTCCCCGCGTGGATCGGGAGCCAGGGGTTCGACAAGTCCGAGCGCGTCCCGATCCTGCAGTGGCTCGCCCTCGTCGATCTGGAGACCGCCAAGCTGGCGGCTGCCACGGAACGCGGCCTCACCGCCGAGGTGTACCTCGCGGCCGGATCCGCGCGCCTTGCCGACGACTTCGACGAGGCGATGACGCTGATTCGCCGTGTCGGTGACAGGTCCCGCGCCGCCGGGCAGCTGGCGACGGCCGCGACGGACCTCAAGGAGCGTGACCCGGCGCTGGCCCTACGGTGTGCCCGGGCCGCGTGGGATATGGCGAAGGAAGCCGAGGGGGCCGCCTTCTCGCCCGTCGATTATCCCACCTTGTGCGGTGTGTTGGCTGAACTCGACCCCGACCAGGGACAGACGATCCTCGAGCAACTCCGCCACGCTGCGCTCCAGCTTGATACAGATAGCGACGAGGGCGCACGAGCGCGGGCCGCAGCGGCCCTCGCGGTGGCCGTGCTGTTCCCGGACCGAGCCCAGGAGCTGATCCGCCCAATCGTGGACGACATCAGAGCGTGGGAACCGCCATCCGAGGCCATACAGCCGGGCGAAATGCCTCCGATGCCCCGGGCGGGACCATCCCCCGGGGAGCAGGTCATGGCTGTCGCGGCACGCATCGCGCCACAGGACCCCGATGGAGCTCTAGAGCTGCTCCAGGCCTTCCCGGACCCATGGTTGCCACATCCAGAAGTCAACGAGGTCTTCAGGGCAATCGCGAAGGTCGATCCGGAGACGGCCCTCGACGCTGCATACCGGACGAACGTCTACACGGAGAGTGTCCTGCCCGAGGTCC
>CBFDAZ010000383.1:0-5746 GCA_965602825.1 uncultured bacterium | reverse complement strand
TGTCCTGGTCGAAGACGACGTAGTCCGGCCACCCCCACTGCAGCTCCTCCAGGTTGTAGCCGAGCCCGCGCCGTCGGCTTCCGTCGGCCATCGATACGAATCGTCCCTTGCATCCGACTACGAGGGTCGCGAAGCTCGCGAGCGGATTCGGATAGACCCAGTAGGCGCCATACTTGTCACCCCAGTATGTCCGGTCGCCCTGTATGGGGTCGCGAACGACAACGCGGTCATCGAACACGCGAATGGGCAGCTCGCCGGCATCGTCGATCTCGCGAAGGAGGCGGCTGTCGTCCAGTGTGCCAAACACGATCAGATTCTTGGCCTTCAGCTCGTCAGTTGTGAGCTCGTCCTCGGGCTTGGCCTGGACGGCTTCATAGTGGACGTTGAAGGCGTTCCACTCGCGCGCGAAGTCCTCGGCCTCCGCCTTCGCGACACGAGCAGCCGCCAAGTCACCCGCACTGGCCCACACGACCACGAACGGCGACAGGAAGGCCTCACCGATCGGGCCTTCGAGGCCCCGGCGCTTCACCGACCCCTCGTCCGGTGTGTCTGCCGGGACCCAGCCCACGATACGGTCACCCTCGTCGCGTACAGCTCTGAAGGAGACGACTGCCGGGCGGCCCTCGTAGCATGGGATCCCGTCCGCTACTACGTGTACCGGGTCGCAGGCTGCCAGCGGGCTGTCGGGCAGCTTGAGGCCGAAGCCGTCGAGGTTGCTCGTGCGGACATGGACGACCGCCTCGGCCACCTCCGCGTCGAGTCTGCCCATACCGCCCTGGACGTGGAAGCGGTCAATGTGTGCCCAGTGCACCTCGCCATACCGCAGCAGCGTTGTCTGGATGGTAACGGAGGGTGGCCGCTCCGGCCCGGCAACGGTCAGGAAGTGCTGGTATACACGACGCAGGTCATAGCCGCCGCCGTGCCCGAGGTCGGGGTTGTAGACGAGCTCATGGCGATAGGCGTCGTCGGAGTTGATCGATTCCGCGTACAGGGCGTGTGTGAGCCGCAGCCCGTTGCTCGGCCAGACGACCGAGTCCTTGCCATCGGTGATGAGCTGAATGTCGCCCCAGCGCGCGGTGCCGGCCAGGTAGAGCGCCGAGGTGGCTTCCAGCAGCGGCCGGCGGAACTCCTCGATCGTGTTGGGCATGTCCTTCCGCTCATACCAGTGCTTGTGGAACAGGCGGAAGTCAGTCCATCCGTCCACCGGAGAGGCGGCGGAGAATGTGTCCGGGTGCCGCACACCCATGCGGTATGCGCCGGTGCCGCCCATAGACCCACCCGTGATGAAGACCCGAGAGGAATCGACGGCTACCAGCTTCCGAACGTCCTCGAGGACGCGCATAACGTCATCCTCGCCGATGCCGTCGTAGAAGTTGGGGCCCCGACCGTTCACGTTGATGAGGAGCCAGCCGTGGTCGTCGGCCCACTGCCGCTGCCAGGGCGAGAAGCGGGCACTGACCGACCAACCGTACCCGTGGGCATGCATCACCACAGGGAAGCCACTGTCGGTCGGCGGGTTGGCGCGGGGTAGGTAGACGCCGTACGCCTGGCGCGAGTCGTCGACCGCCGACCAGTACTCCCGGACCTGTCCCGGAGGCGGCTCGTCACCGCCGGCCAGGGAGCAACAGCCCGCAGCCAGCGTGGCCAGACAGCAATGCCGGAGGCTACCCATCAGCACCTTGCCCATTGTGAGCGGCTTTCGATGTCCCGGTCGCTTCTCCTTCTGAGTCATCCAATTGTGACGGCACCGTACGGAATAGAACATGCTTGCCGATGCGCTCCAGTTCCTCAACGTGCTCCCCCGCATGCTCGATGAGGTGGTCCCAGTTGCGCAGCCGCGACAGGCCCACCATCGGCGGCGACTCCGCGAAGAACTCCTTGGTTTGCTCAACAGGCCGGACGCGCTGCGCGAGCTGGGGCTTGTTAGGCGGGAAGTCGTATTCGCCCGGCGGGTTGCCCATCAAGATGACGCCCGTATTGAGGTAAAAGACGGCCCCGCGCGATAACTCTCGGTAGCAGACGACCTGCTGGCCCGGACCGCGATAGTGAGCGAGAGCTGCGACGGCGGCCCGATCGGAAGGCGGCTTGGCCAGCTGCGTTGCACCCCATTCGACGCAATGGTAAAGGAGCAGGGCACTGGCGGCGATGGACGCGGCGGCGCCGAAGGGCCTACGCCATGCGCCGAACGCGAGGGCGCCCGCTCCGCCCAGCACCAGCAGGCCGGTGGCTAGTGCGAGGATTGGCATGGGCGGGACTCCGGCGGCTGCGGTTGGTTCATACCCGAATGCGTAGAGCGCAACGCCGCCCACGATGAGCAGGGCACCGGTGAGGAGCGTCGTTACACGTGCTCGTCCCGTGCCTGACACATAGCGGCCCAGAATCACGGCAAGGGCTGGCATTGCCGGGAGAATGTAGGGTGGCAGCTTGACCTTCGGGAGGCTGAACAGCACGAGAACGACCGTGAGCCAGACGACGACCAGCACAGACGCACGCCGCTGCGGCTCGTTAGCGTGTGTGGACGGCTTGCCGGCTTGAAAGATGGCAGGAGCCGCGACCAGCGTCCACGGCGCGCTGCCAACGGCCATGATGACCAGGAAGTACCACCACGGCTCCCAGTGGGTCGCATCCGTCTTCCCGGCAGCGCGGGCGATGTTCTCCTGGAACAGGAAGAAGCGCACGGCGCCCGGGTTAGCGCGCTCACAGAGCACAAACCACGGGACTGCAATGGCTACAAAGACGGCGATGCACAGAGGCCAGGGCACGTCCATGAGCGCGCGTAGCCGGCGCGTGACCGCCAGGTAGACGACGATGATCACAAGCGGAAGGGCGACGGCGACGGGCCCCTTTACCAGGACGCCGAAGGCTGCAACGATGGAGGCCAGGATGTAGTCCCGCCGACTGGCCGGGCCGCCCTCGGTTCCACGCCAGGCCCACCACACCGTGGCTGCAATGGCGAGGGCCAAGAGCGCGTCAAACCGCACGACGCGCCCCACGGCAAACCACATGATGGACGAGGCCAGGATGAGTGCCGAGCAGAGGCCCGCCTGGTGCCCGAACGCCTGCCGCCCGAAGGCGTATACCAGAGCGACGGTACCGGCCGCTGCGAGCATAGGGAAGAGGCGGGCCGCAAACTCGCCCGGACCCAGAACCGCGAAGCTGAGCGCCGTAAGCCAGTGCAATGCCGGTGGCTTGTCCAGGTAGACGAAGCCGTTGAAGCGGGGCGTTACGAGGTCACCTCGCTCCAGCATCTCCCTGGCGACGGCGGCGTAGCGAGCTTCGTCGGGCTCAATGAGGCCCAACCAGCCGAGACCCAAGCCGAAGACGGCAACCGCCCCCAGGAAGACGGCCAGCGAAGCCAGGGGCGGGGACCATGATGTCATGCTAACTGCTGTCCGCTCGGTCACCTTCTGCTCCGGTTCGCCCGCCGTGGAAGGCGGCGGTCGTCTGATATGCCCAAACCACGCAGCCCACGAGCAGTTCCACCGCGAGTATCCATCCCCGCGATGCCAGCGCAATGCTCATCGCGGCTCCCGCCTCGGCCGCGGGCCCCAGCAACTGCGAAAGCGCGTACTCCCGGATGCCGAGGCCACCCGGGAATATCAGGCTGAGGAACCCGGCCGCCCAGGATACGGCATACGCCGCCGTTAGTGCCAGAAGCGGAATCCGCAGACCGAGCCCCGACCCAAGCAGTCGCAGGCCGACACCGGTCACGGCCCAGAACGCCAGATAGCAGGCAACCAACGGCACGAGACCGCTCAGCCGGTAGTCGAAGGGCGGCGCCTCGCGCCCCACGCGCGCCAGGACGGCGCGGATGAGTCGGGGGAGCAATGCCGGGTGGAGCAATCCGCAGCCGACCAGGACGACCAGCGCGGCAACCGGCACGAATTCACGGTGTGAAGGCCGGACTACGGTGACATAGGCGGACCCGACGGCGAGTGCTGTTGTGACCTGTGCGGTGGCTTCTACGAACATCGCAAGTACAGCTCGCGACTCGGGCACACCCGCCCGGGACGCCAGGTAGGCCTTGCCGATGAGCGTCAGGATCTTACCCGGGACGTACTTGGCGAGCTGCCCCAACACCTGGCTGGTCGCTGCGCCCTGCCAGGTGATGTCTGCACCCACAAGGCTCAGGGACAGCCTCCATCCGACGACAAGGAGGACCTGACACCCGATCCCAGCGAGAAAGGCACCGGCCAGCGGGACGGGCGACAGCCGCCACTCGAGAGCCGCCATCTCCGGCCACAGAGCCGCCACTGACCGCCCTATGAAGAAGAGCACGAGGGCGACAACCGCAACCTGCGTAGTTCGGAGAATCCATCGGCGTGGATAGCTTTTCATTGAGTCGAGAAGTGTTGGCCGCGGGTGCCGGCCGGCGCCAAGGTGGCTCGGGGCAGGACGTGGAAGAGGCTCACTCAACCGGCAGCTCCCACATCCGTCCCCAGGAGGCCCAGGTGGCCCTCGATGTCGAGCGTTTGACCCGACCCGACCAATTGGCGGACCTGGCGCCGGCTCTGGCGGATCTGCAGAACGCCCAACTGGAACTGGCGCCGCACTACCGTCCGATTGCGGCCCGCGAACTCACGGACTTCGCCGAAGCCGACAGCCGCTTCCGCGAACGCGCGGTCCTGGTTGCGCGTCGCGACGAGATTGTCGTAGGCTGGTGCCACCTCGAGCCGCCGAACACCGCTCGGACGGCGGGCGACCTGTACCCATACGTCGGGGGCGAGGTTGCCTTCCAGCCCGGTCTCCCCTTCGCAGCACGGGGGCCCGACGATGTGGAGGTCGTTCGGGCCCTTCTGTACGGCGCCTGCCAGATACGTGCGCAGCAGGAGCGCCCGCACCTGGAGCTCTTCGCCCAGGAGGACTGCAACGCCAAGCGCGCGCTGCGGAACGAGGGCCTCCAGCCGGCCGACGATTGGGCGACCTATGTGATGCCGGTCTCTGAAGCCCATCGTGGATCGGCGCGGCTGACCGTTCGAGCCGTGCAGGAAGGCGAGCTGCAGGACCTGCCGACCCGCCTGAGCGATCTCGGGCTCGTCACGGGCGACTTTGCAGGTGGCGACCTGCGCCAACTCCTGGGTCGGTTTCCCGGCTGCGGTTCGGACGGCCTTCTTCTGGCGCTGCGGGCGAACGAGGTTGCTGGCTACGCAGCAGTGACGGTGGACCCGGTCTACGCGTCGGCCACGGGACGCGACCGGGCCTGGTTGGGGCTGGGCCCGTTGGGCATCGGGATTCGCGGCGCGGCCGAGCAGCCTGAGCTACTGGGATCCCTGGTGAACGCGGCCTGCATCAAGGCCTTCAGCCAGGGGGCCAGTGAACTTGCCCTCGTGGCTGGCCTTGGGAGCCGAGAGCGCGACTTCTGGGAGGGTCTGGGCTTCCGCACGGAGGTCCGATGGCGGCGCTGGCGAGTGGACCTGTAGATCGATTGCGCTCTGTCGTTGGGCCAGCAGCGCGTCATTCTGCTGTGATGGACGCCACGCGATGCGAGGGGCGGAACTGGGTATACTACTAGCGATAGTGCGTGTGGAGTGAGGGGGAGAGCGACATGCTGGCGATAGGGCAGGCCATCTATCGACGGCCGAGGCTGGCGGACCGCATCGCGGTCGGTTCGCTGGTGGCCTACGCCGTGGCCATCGCGGTCGTTGTTGCCCAGCCTTTGGCCGGCCGAGAGCCCCCCCATGGGACCGACCAGCCACCGATTTCTCCCCCCGGTACGCGCCGCCCCAGCCCCCGCGTGAGCGCCGAG
>CBFDAZ010000382.1:0-5753 GCA_965602825.1 uncultured bacterium | reverse complement strand
ACAGGTACTTGCTCCAGAAGAGCGAGACGTAGTCGAGACGCTCCAGCCACGCGAAGCGCATCAGCAGCCTGACGAACTCGGAGTCGAGCGGGTGCCAGAAACTGTAGACATCGCGGCTGAAGGCCGGCGCCCATGTTGCGGCCAGCAACGCCCCCGGTTCCGCGCCGAGCGACTTGTACAGCCACGCCTCACCGACGACCACGCGCTTGGCGTGGGCTTTGGCGATGTCAGCCATCTCGACGGCCTGCCGGAGATAGCCCCCGTACACCGGGTAAATGTGCAGGTCGATGTAGTCAACATCCGTCTCGGCCGCAAACGACTGCACATAGTCCGGACGGTCCCAGGTACCGCTGCCGGCCCCGATGAGGACACCTGATCCCGCGACGTCGGCCACTGCGTCACGCACAAACCGGGTGTACTCGGGCACGCCGAACCGCAGCCCGGTCACGGTCTGCTCGGACGAGGGCTCGTTCGCGATCGTGAGGTAGTCCGGCTGCACTTCCCGGGCGATGGTGCGGACATGCTGCAGCCGGCCGGCGAAGTACCGATCGACGGTCAGATCATCATAGGCGACCTGTATCCGTGCGAACTCGGCCTGCTGGAACAGCGGGCCGTTCTTGGCGACCAGCGTCAGGCCGCGTCGTTTGATCTCATCGGCGAGTCTCTGGTAGAAGGCCAGATACTCCGCGTTCCGGGGGAAGTCGGGGTCCAGAAGCGGATAGGCGATCTGCACGGTCACGCCGGTGACTCCCAACGCCTGGAGGCGGTCGAGCATGAGCAGGTTGCCTCGATAGCCGTTCTCGGTGAGTAGTTCCTCGCCGCGATGGGCGTTGGCAGTGATCAGCTCTGCGCCGAACATCGGCGCGCGTTCGTCTTCGAGCGGAGCGCCGGGCTCGTCGCGAGCGTCAAGATAGGTATTGAATTCCTGCAGGTTCTGCTGCAATCCGGTATAGAGGCTGCGGTGCTCCTCAGGCACATCCTCGAGTGCCGCCGGCTCCTGGGCGACCGCAGTTGGCACTGAACTCGCCGCAACAGCCCACAGTGTCAGGATGCTGGGAGCAATCGGCCATAGGTCCATCGTGTGTCTCCCGAGGAGCGGAATGGGCGATCTGGGTTGCTGGTAGGTCTACAGCGCGTCCTGCCCCTCAGGTTACGCGGCTGCGCCCGGAGGCAGGGGCAGTCTCCGCGACGGGGAATGCGACAGCGTACGGTTGCCACTTGGTCAAGGAGCCCGCGCCGCGGCCTGCGCTTTGCGCCGAGCGGGCGGCCCCTCTGCTGCTCGAGGAGATATGCATGTCCGAACCGACAATCACTGAATGCGTCCCCTGGTCTGCGCATCCGGCCGCCAGCCCTCCCACGGAGGAAAGGGACGGCACACTGGTGGCGGCGGCGAATGGCACGCGAACGTGTACGGGCGGATGGCTGATCCGCTACGCTGGCATCGAGGGCGGGCGGACGTACTTGCTCCGGCAGGAGGCTCAGGTCAATGATGTGGGCTGCAGCCGCGACGTGCTGGAGTGCGTCGCCATCTGGGGGGAGGGAAGCGACGATGGGCTGATCCGCGGCTGTGAGTGGGACTACCTTCTGCCCAATACCACGGACGACGGCGAGGTGTGCTTCGAGCGCCGAATGACAGCCCCCGAGGGCGCCGATTGCCTCACGATCCGCTGCACGTTCCGCTGGAGCGCGACCGGAGAGTCGGTATGGAGCCTTCCGCGGGTTGAGGCGCTGGACGATGGGCCCAGCGATCCCGGCCCGGTGAGGGTGGCCGTTGTTACTGGGCATGCTCAGGCCCGGAGCCGGTCGTTTGCCTCGGTCGCCGACAACGTGGAGTTCTACGCAAGCCTGTGCGAGGCGGCCTGTGAGCACGGCCCGCAACTGATCGTGCTTCCCGAAGTTGCGCTGCAGTGGGGGCTGTCGGACCACGCCATCGATACGGCCGTGCCGGTCCCGGGACCCGAGACGGAAGTCTTCAGCGCCATCGCGGCGCGCCACGGGACGCGGATCTGCCTGGGCCTCTTCGAGCGAGACGGGGACGCCGTCCACAACAGCGCGATACTCATCGGTCCATCGGGCAAGGTGGATGGCAGGTACCGAAAGGTACACCTTGCGGTCGGCGGCGAGAATACGAGTGGAATCCTGCCCGGGGACGGCTTCCCGGTCTTCGACACGGAGATCGGCCGGATCGGCTGCAACATCTGCATGGACAGCTCGGCCGCCGAGTCGTCGCGGATGGTCGGGTTGAACGGCGCCGACTTCCTGCTGCTCCCAATCATGGGCGACCACCGGGCCAGCCGCTGGAACCGGGGTGGGCCGATCTTCAACGAGAGCCGCTGGCTGGCCATGATGCGCACCCGAGCCATGGACAACCAGCTCTGCATGGTCGTGGCTCGCAACATGGTCCAGGGGAGCTGCGTCATCGACCGTAAGGGCGAGGTCCTCGCCTGGAACGAGGGCGACCAGGACTTCGTGCTCGCCGATGTGCGTCGGGCGGATGGCTACCGGATGTGGAACGGAGCGTGCTTCAGAGATGTCAACTGGATGCAGCGACGTCCCCACGTCTACGGGGCGTTTGTGGAGCCAGAAAACCGCGGGTCACTGCGTTGATCGGGCGCCACGGTGGCGCCCGTGCTGAGAGGTGAATAGACATGGGGCATGTCATGTGGATCGCGGCTGTCATCTGTGGCTGTTCTCTGGCGACGGCCGCGGAGCGGGAAGTTGCCGAGCCGGTCGTTGCGCACAATCCGGACCCTCAGAACCTGCCGACTCTGAGCGTGCACAAGGTGGAATGGACGCCGGGACGCACCATGACCATGGTCCGGGTCAAGGCCACTGCCATCCCCGACTTCGAGTGTGACGTCTGGTGCTACGAATCCGCCATTGAGCCCGGTGAGGCGGAGGCCGGTACGGACGGCAGCCTGATACTCCGCCAGCGGAGCACCAGTGGCCAGCACCCAATTGTCACTCGAGTGATCCCCGAGGAGGGGGCGGTCCGGTTTGAGGTCAGTGCCGAGGTGGAGAGCGACGAGGACGCACGCAAGCTCCCGAACACCAACGCCTGTTGGCAGCTCAGGCGGGCGGCGGGCTTCTCAAGCGCCGGACACCCGTTCCCGCAGTTCGTCGCGCGGTGTTTCATCTTCACCGATGACGGCTGCGTGACGATGGACAAGACCGAGCGCTTCCCAGATACTCGCAAGCCGCCGGACGACGAGAGGAACAGCCCTCCCTGGGTCCAGGTCTACATCCCCGTGTGGCGCCCACATCCCGGCCAGCCGGAGGCGTTCTGGGGCAACTCGACGGACCGCTACCTCTACCCCCTGCTGGGCTGCTTCTCGAAGGATGGGAAGCACCTGGTGGCGATGGGCACCGACACGGACCGCTCGATGGGGCAGGGGTGGCACGACTGCCTGCACGCCAACCCCGTCTGGGGCCCGTTGGACGCCCAGGCCGGTCAGGTGACGAGCCGCTTCAAGCTGTATCTCATGGCCAATGATCCCGATGCCCTTCTGAAGCAGTTCGCGCAGGACTTCCCCGCGGCGATGGCGCTGCAGGAGAAGCGTGTTCCTGCCGAGTAGCCGCAGCCGCAATCTGCGCGGCAATGCACACCGAGGGAGCCACTCGATGACGGCCAACGACCTGCACGAGCACTTCGTGGAGACCGCCACGTGGGTGGATTGGGAGCGCGGCGTCGACGGGTTCAAGATCGGTGACTCTGGCTTGGCGGTGACAGGGATAGCCGTGGGGTGGATCGCGATCGACGCGGCGCTGCGCGAGGCTCATCGACTCGGCTGCAACCTGTTTGTGACCCACGAGGATCCGTTCTACGCCGACCAGAGGCCCGATCCCGGGACTTACCCCCAGACGGCTGCCGCCCGACGGTTCCTGGAGGACACGGGTCTCGTGATCTACCGGTGTCACGACGCATGGGATGTGTGGCCTGGGACCGGGATTCTCGACTCGTGGGCGTCCGCGCTTGGCTTCGGAGGAGAGCCGGTCGCGGCGGCCAAGTACTACGCAGTCTACGAGGTCGGGCCGATGCCAGCGGTCGAGTTGGCGAGGATGGTCCTCGAGCGAGTGCGGCGCTTCGGGGAAGAGGCGGTCCGGCTGTCGGGCAGCCCGGACGCGCGGGTCTCTCGCCTCGCGATCGGCACTGGGGCCATCACCGACCCGTTCAAGATGGTTGAGCTCGGAGCTGACGGCCTGCTTTGTACGGATGACCCCTTGCGCACAACGTCACACCTTGGCTGGTGCGCTGACATGGGCATTCCCGTGCTCGTCGTCAATCACGCGACGGCGGAGGAGCCGGGGGTCGCGAACCTGGCGGCATATCTCCGCAACCAGTTCCCTGAGGTGCCGGTCAAGCATCTCCCGCAAGGCTGCATGTACCGCACAGTGATGGGGGACTGATCGGGCGCGACCAGGCCACGGCACGAGAGCGGGAGCCGCCCCCACGCGTTCACTGCCTGTCACACCAGTCCATCCTCGCGGCATCGGGCCAGTACGTTCTCCTTGGTGCCCTCAAACAGGTAGATCCTGCCGCGGACGGCCTTGGTGCAGTCGCGCGCCAGCGGGCCCACACGGATGCACACGTGCATGCAGTCCCACGGATTGTGCCCCTGAGCGGACAGGTAGTCTTCCCAGGCGATCCCTGTGACCCAGCGCGCGTCAGTTGCCTCGCGCACGATTAATCCGCCGACTGCATTCCGGTCGGAGGTCGGCCACTTGCCAGAGAAGACGAACCGGCCGTCCGGGGACAGGCGATCCAACCAGGGGCGGAGACGCTCGTTGAAGTGGATCTCCCGCTGGCGCAGCAGCTCCAGCCCGTCTTGCCCGAGGAAGTAGGTCCTCGTGTGGTCGTCGTCAACGAACGGCGCACTCTGCGGAACGACACCGGGATGTCCCGGACTGAAGCAGGGGATGACTCCCGCGCCATCGGGCCAGTCGTGCCCCGACTCGTTGGTGATCGTCAATGTGAGCGCGGCGCCATCGTCCATCGCGTGGGCCTCCACGCTGATTCCGGCGGACTCGGTGGAGGCTCTATCGTCGCTCACGACCCAGGGAAAGTCGTGCCTGCCGGAGGTGTGCTCGCCCTCACTCAAGGCATCGAACATGTTCCATTCGTAGAACCAGAAGTAGAGCCGGGTGCCCTCCTCATGTGGCGTTTCGATGGCAAAGCCTCGTTCCCACGGGATCAGCCTAACCATGGCAGGTCGCTCCTCTTCCGCGGCTCCCACGATCCGCCGTACGTGGGCCGGGTTTCCTAACCCGGCGCCGTCTGCCCTCGCTCGGAAGCCGTGTTGGGAACTCGGTCTTGGCGACTGTTCCGCGCAAGACAGGGAAGGGGCGGGCGGGCGACCAAGAGTACCGGCGTGAGCGCGGCTGAGGCGGACGATCGGGAGGCGAAGGTCCCTATGCCACAAGCGACGGTCGGCGAGACGAACCCACTGTGTCCGGCGCTGGCCCTCTTGCTCCTGGGCGTGGCAGCTTGCGGCAGTGCGGAGGTCCCGGATTGGGTGACCTTTCCCGGCCAGGAATGGGAGCAAGCGACGCCGGCCGAAGCCGGCCTCGATGCCGATCGATTCGCCCAGTGGGTTCGGAACCAGAGCCCGGCGTTCGGAGCCGGCCACGGCGGCCAGAAGCCGGGCGGCGGCGGTGTCGCCATCACCCGCACAGGCTACCTCCTGCACACATGGGGCGATCCGGAGTTCAGATACCAGAGCTGCTCGCTCGGCAAGACCTTCACGCGGATGGCT
>CBFDAZ010000381.1:0-5764 GCA_965602825.1 uncultured bacterium | reverse complement strand
CCCGACGACAAGAGCCCCCCGGGCCACTGCACGGGCGGCGCCGTGGACCTCACGCTGATCGACGGTGGCGGCTCTGAGTTGGATATGATCAGCCCGCGCGGGATCAAGCTCGCCAATTCGGAGACCTGGTCGGAGGACCTCAGCCCGCACGCTCTCGCCAACCGGAAGCTGCTGTTCGACGTCATGGAGGGCCAGGGCTTCAAGAACTACCCCTTCGAGTGGTGGCACTACTCCTACGGCGACAGCGGCTGGGCCTTCCGCAAGGGCCGGAAGACGTGCTTCTATGGTGCCGTCGATCCGCCAGCGGAGTACGAGGCCCCCGTGTCATAGCACGAGGCGATCGGCCGACGCGCTCCACTGCCTCATCCGCCGGGCGACATAAGGAGGCTCCCATGTGGTCCGCGATGACCCTCGCCGTCCTTCTTCTGCCCCATCGTGCGCAATCGGGACCATTCACGGTTGACCAGATCCCCCGCGTCGCCTCGGTCAGCAACTACCTGTTCCAGGAGGACACCTTCGAGCTGGCGGCCTGGAAGCGCGACCTCGACGGCATGAAAGCGGCGGGGCTCAACACGGTCTGGATCGTTAACGTGTGGGCGGCCTTCCAACCCTCAGCAGATGGCGAGTACGACGGAGACAAGATGAGGTGGTTGCAGGGAGTCTGTCGTGAGGCATCCGAGCGGGACATGTACGTCCTCCTGGTAGTCGCGTACATCGGCGAGGGTTGGGGCCCGAAGGAAGTCGACGTGCCGGTGTGGCCTCTCGTGCCGAAGCACCGCGCACAACACCTGGCCTACCTTCGCTGGCTCAGCGCCGGGGTCGGCCGCTACGACAACGTCTTCTACCTCCTGTGCACCGAGGAGATCCTGCCCGCGACTCTCCTCTACCGGCCGAGCGAGCGGCCCGAATGCATCGCCGCCTTCCGCAGTTGGGTGCACCGCACGGACCCGGACATCGCTCACTGGAACCAGCGGTGGAAGACCGACTACACGTGGGAGACACTGCGGCCCGCTGCGACCTCGGAGCGCCACACCTGGCAGCTCTGGTTTGACCACAACCGCTGGTTCACGCACCTCATGCGGCAACTGCTGCCCCCGATGACGGCGGCGATCCACGAGGGCGATCCCGACGCCGTCATCGGCTTCCATGACTTCCTGTTGAGCACGAACCTCAAGCAGCCTGTCGAGGAGCGCCCGACACCGGAACGCTGCGGCTTCGACTTCTTCAGCATCGGGTACTACTACAAGACGGACAAGACGTTCGACGAGAACCTGGAGGCCCTCCGCACGCACGTCGAGGTGGCACGGGAATACCACGCCGATGTCCCTCTCCTGTGCGGCGAGACCGGCCTGGCCGTCCGCAAAACTCCTCCGGATGTGATGAAGGCCGATGAGGAGCTCCAGGCCCGTTGGCTCAGAGAAGCGCTGACCTATCTCCGGAAGCAGGGAGTCGGCTACAGCGTCTGGTCGTGGCGCACGAAGGTCGCTTCAGCGGAGGCAATCCACAGCCTCCATCGCGCGGATGGCTCGCCGCGTCCGGCGCTCGAAGTCATCGACCAGGTGAACCGAGGTGCCCTTCGCTAGCAGAGCGCAAAGGCCCCGCGCGAAGTACTCTCGGCGGCACCCGCCCCCATCATGTTCCGGCATGTCGTGCCTCCTCAACGGGAGATGATCCCCCCACTGGCTCGCCGAGCCACAAAGAAACTTGCTTGACAAAGGAGGAAGTTTCGGTTACTTGCCAAAACACACAATGGGTTAGTACTGCCAAGCCACGTCCCCAAGGTCTCCTTGTGAGGGGGGGTTCCCGCGAAGAGACCTCGGACTCCGGGCTCACATTGAGTACAACCGCGCGAGGGGACAGGTTGCCGGCAGGTCGACAGGGGCACCAACTTAGTGGAAGAAGGAGGTGAACCCATTGGCTCCGAAGGCAGCAGCGAAGAAGAAGAAGAAGGCCCCGAAGAAGAAGGCTGCAAAGAAGAAAGTGACCAAGAAGAAAGTAGCGAAGCGGAAGACCACTAAGAAGGCCCCGAAGAAGAAAGCCACCAAGAAGAAGGCCGCCAAGAAGGCCCCCAAGAAGAAGGCCAAGCGTAAGTAGTGCGTGTTCGATACAAAGGAGAGGCGCGGCGATGCCTGGGCACCGCGTCTCTTCTGTCTCGCCTGACTGCCAGCCATTCGCGCCGGCGCGTCTCGTTCTCTTCTGCTCGAAGCTGTGCCACGCGCGCAGCAGATGGCGGTTCGGCGAGGGCAGCCATTTGGTCGCCCAATGGCCTCCATCGTACAGCCCAGGCCGATGATCCCAGGGAGGGAAAGCACGATGACAGCAGGCGAGCCGATGAGACCGCGGCTGGACGAACTGGACCTTTCACTGGGCAAGCGGACCCGTCTCCACCGACTCCTCTACGAACACGGCCCCGCGAACGGCACGCTGCTGCTGCTGCCCATCGACCAGGGCCTCGAACACGGACCCGTGGACTTCTTCCCCAATCCACCCTCGGCCGACCCCGAGTTCCAGCTCAAGCTCGCCCAGGAGGGCGGCTACTCGGGCATCGTCTTCCACATTGGGCTCGCGGCCAAGTACATGCGGAACTATGTCGGTCGGGTGCCTTTGATCCTGAAGCTTAACGGCAAGACCGCCATCCCAGCGGACGACGAGGCGCTCTCGCCTCAGACCGCCAGCGTCGAGGACGCGGTGCGTCTGGGGGCGGACGCCATCGGCTACACCCTGTACGTCGGGTCCCCCCGCCAGGCGGACGACTTCGTGCAGTTCGAACAGATCCGCGAGGAGGCCGAACGGTACGGCATGCCACTCGTTGTGTGGTCCTATCCGCGTGGCGCGCCGGTGGAGACCAAAGGTGGGCGCGATGGTCTCTACGCTATCGACTACGCGGCGCGGGTGGCCAACGAACTGGGTGCCGATGTCGTCAAGTTGAACCTGCCCAAGTGCCCCTCGGATCGCTCGGGAATGCCGGAGCAGTACCAGGACATCCAGTGGGACCCGAACGATGACGCAGCGGTCACCGAGATCGCCTCGCGAGTCGTCAAGTCGGCTGGCAGAACGCTGGTGCTCTTCTCCGGAGGCAGCAAGCTCGGCGATGAGGACCTGCTGGCCAAAGCTCATGCCTGCATGGCCGCCGGAGCCACGGGGCTGATCTTCGGTCGGAACATGTGGCAGAGGCCCTGGGACGAGGCCCTGGCCATGACCCAGCGCATCAAAGACGAAGTGATGTCGAAGTACGGTCTCTGAGACCGCGGCGCGCGTAGGCTGGGACGCCTCTTGGCGATTGCTGCCGTCTGCTTCTGCAGGGGGTTGGCGCATTCCGTCCGTCCCCCGTCTTGCTAGGGACCCAAGAGCGTGCTATGGTTAGCGCCCCACCCGCCCGATCGGCAGGGCAAGCGAACCACAGGAGTGCAGCCGTGAAGCGCAAGCTTGGCGCGCGATTGGCAATCGGGGCCCTCGTTGGTGTGTTCAGCGTAGCCGCCGTACTCACTGCGGCTCTGCCGCAAGGTACTCCACCGTCGTCGGCGGAGCAACCAGCCACCTCCGGCACCGCGTATGACTTCGACTCCATCCTGTCGGAGAGGGGCATCCACTGGGGGCTGCTCATCGCGTTCGCGACCGGTGTGCTGGTCAGCTTCACCCCCTGCGTCTACCCGATGATCCCGATAACCATAGGGATCATCGCCGGTCGCGATGAGGAGACCTCTGTCGGCCGTTCCTTCGCTCTCTCATGTGTCTACGTGCTGGGGCTGGCGATCGTCTATGCGGCGCTCGGCGTCGTCGCGGGGTTGGCGGGGGCTGCGTTCCGCAACGTGCTCATGAGCCCCTACGTTCTCGGTGCGGTGGCGGCGTTCTTCGTGGCGCTGGCACTCAGTATGTTCGGGCTCTACGAGATCCAGGTGCCACCCGCTCTGGCAGCCAGGCTGCAGTCCGTCGGCGGGGCCAGCGTGCTCGGCATCCTGCTGATGGGGATGGTCTCGGGTATCATCGCCTCGCCCTGTACGGCGGCGCCGCTGGCCGGCATTCTGGCCTTCGTCGCCGCGACGGGGAATGCCCTTACAGGGTTCGCCCTGCTCTTCGTCTTCGCCTGGGGCATGGGGCTGCTGCTCATCGTGGTCGGGACCTTCGCCGGAGCGCTGAAGAGCCTGCCCAAGAGCGGCCAGTGGATGGTCGATTTCAAGTACCTCTTCGGCTTCGTGTTCATTGGTGCCGCCCTGTACTTCGTTCGCACCTTCATCCCCGAGGTTGCGTACTTCCTCGGCCTGTCAGCCTGCGTGATCGCCGGCGGCATCGCCTTCGGCGCGCTTGACTCATTGCCCACCGATCCCGGCGCCGGCCTCCGGGTCAAGAAGGGCGCCGCCATCGCCATCACCGTTCTCGGCTTCTACATGCTACTCGGAACGCTCTGGAGCCGGGGCCTGCTCCTTCCGTTGCGCGCGCCCTCGGAGGTGGTGGCTGTCGGCGGCCAGCAGCCTGCGGCCCGAACAGGCATCGAGTGGCACACCGGCATCGAGTGCGCGTTCACTTGCGCTCGTGAGGCAGGCAAACCGGTATTCATCGACTTCCGGGCTGACTGGTGCGAGCTGTGCAAGGAGATGGAGAAGGAGACCTTCCCACACCCGGAGTTCATCGATGAGGCCTCGCGCTTTGTGCTACTGCGCGTGGACGTGACGAACCTCGAAGAGGAAGAGAAGGCGCTCACCGACAAGTACAGCGTGCCGGGGTACCCCACGCTTGTCGTCGCGATGAGCGACGGCGAGATAGTGGGCTCGTTGTATGGCTACGAAGGCCCCGAATACGTGCTGGAATTCCTGCAGTCCGCCCAGTTCCCGGACGACAGCATCCCTACATCGAGCCAGGTGGAATCCAATGGAGACGCTGCTGACTGACGACGAGGTCCAGGCGTTTGCCGACAAGACCAGAGAGCATCGGCGGACCATCCTGAAGGTGCTCAACAAGGCCGGGTCCGGGCATCCCGGAGGGTCGCTCTCGGCCATCGACATCTTGACGGTGTTGTTCGACCGCGTGCTCCGCCACGACCCGAAGAACCCCATGTGGCCGGGGCGCGACCGCTTCGTGCTCAGCAAGGGCCACGGTTGCCCCGCGCTCTACGTGGTGATGGCAGACCGCGGCTACTTCCCGCCCGAGCAGCTCTACACGCTGCGCGAGATCGGCAGCCCGCTCCAGGGCCACCCGGACATCCGCTTCCTGCCGGCCCTCGAGGTCTGTACGGGCTCCCTCGGCCAGGGCTTCTCCCAGGCGATCGGTCTGGCAATCAGAGCGCAGATCGACCAGGCCGCCCACCGCGTCTACTGCATGCTGGGTGACGGCGAGATCGACGAGGGCCAGGTGTGGGAGGGGTCGCTCCTGGCAACCGACCGCGGGCTGGACAACTTCATCGGCATCGTGGACCGTAACGGCGCCCAGCAGTGCGGCCATACCTCAGACATCCTGCGCACCGATCCTCTCCCGCCCAAGTGGGAGGCCTTCGGCTGGACGGTCTACGAGATCGATGGCCACGACTTCAACGAGATCCTCTGGGCCCTGCAGCCGGAGCGCATTGTCCAGGGCAAGCCCACCATGATCGTCGCCAACACCCACAAGGGCGAGGGCGTATCGTTCATCGCGGACGCGCCCGCCGACTTCCACGGCAAGGCGCCCAACGACGAGGAACTGGCGCAGGCGCTGGCCGAGCTCGCCTGAGAGCGAATTCCAAAGCCAACAGCAAGGGGAATGCAGGACCATGGCTGACAAGGTTGCGACCAGA
>CBFDAZ010000380.1:0-5776 GCA_965602825.1 uncultured bacterium | reverse complement strand
CTGCCCAGTGTGCGGCCGCGATCGGGTTCCCTAGAAAGGAGGAGAGCATGTTCAGTCTGGCGGGCAACGATCGGAGCGCGGCCATCCGGGTCGAGGAGGACCCGGAGGAGGCTGTCGCAAGGCTGGCGCGAGTGGACGCCGGCGAGCCCGAACTCGCCGATGCGTTGGCCCAGTTGGGGGCCAGCCGCCTGCGAGAGCTCTCGAAGCAGATCAAGCGGGCCCTCAAGCAGTCGCGCTCGAGAGACCGGGCTCAGCGACGGGCCTCCGGGCACGTCGAGCCCTGGGTCGCACCTCGGGCGCGTGTCTTTGGGGACTAGGTGGGGGCGAAGACCTGGCTCAACGCCTTTGCGGAGGTGGGGCCGCGGCCGGAACGAGTCGCGGCTCCGCACCGCAAACCTGCGCCCCAAAGAGAAGGAGCAGATCCATGAGCGTGAAGCAGGTGAAGGTTGAGATCCCTGGCTCTGGGATCTCTGCGCACGTGGGGATCGCGCCGGAGACGACGGCGGGCGACGTCCTCGCCGACATCGGTGCGCAAGGGAACGTTGAACTGCCGCGAGGCTACGTCCTTTCCCCCCGAGATGGGCGCGGGTTCTTCCGCGCGCAGGACAGACTCGATCCTTTTGTCAGGGACGGAGATGTCCTCTCCGTGAGCCCTTGGGCCAAGGTGGGGTCGGGTGTGGCATTGGCGCTTGACGCGCACGGCCTCACCGTCCTAACGGCGCTGGCGGGCTGCGCCCTCGTCCTCCTGATCGTCCTCGTCGCTTGCTGGCCGCCTCAATCGAAGGATAGGCCGCCCAGACAAGGGAGCGGCGCGGATCGCGCGGCGCCGGAGTTGTGGAGCCGTCTGGGCTGGAGGCGCTCCGGCGACCTGTACTCGGGCCAATACGTGCTGGACCGCTTCCTGTTGCCAGGCAAGGTGTCGTTCGGGTCGCGGTGGTGCTCTGACTTCCGCGTTTGGGCGCCGGCAAAGTTGGTCGCGGCCTGCGGCAGACACCGTGGGTGTTTCATCCCGAAGTCGAAGCCGCGGTCGCACGGCTGGAGGTGGTTCTCCGTTCACTTCCGGCGCAGGCCCAGCTCTCTTTCAGAGGGGATCCTTGCAGTCCAGGAGATGCTGAACTGGGGCGCAGGCAGACTCGGGGAGGACATCGCATGAGGATCGCCAGAACACTCCTCGCGCTCGCAGCGGCCCCATGCCGCTATGTGCGGAACTGGCTGGCCTGGCAGGTCGCTCTCGGGCAGTCGCCTCCTTCAAGGGACATGATGGCGTCTGCGCTGCGTGGAGGGCGAGCCGAGCGACAGCCCCAGAAACCCGTCCGCCCAGCCCGCTATGTCGCCACTTCGCTGTTCCTCCATCAATGCTGGCGGTACCTGACCCGAACGCCTTGCGAGGACCTTCACCTCGTGACCGGCGTGCTACTTGACGGCCAGTTCGTCCTGAACGAACTGGTGACCGTACCGAACGTCCGACGGTCACACTCGGGGGCCAGCGCAGGTCCGCTCGACGTTCGCGAGGGCCTATTCCTCATGGAGTCATACGGCCTGCGCTGTGGTGCGTTGATGCACAGTCACCCAGGCCGCGGGCCCTCCAGCACGAGTCCCAGCTCCACCGATTGGGAGAACCAGCGAATCTGGGAGGCGGCCTATCCTCTGGTCGGTGGCATCGTTTCCCAGGATGGGTGCGTCCGTTTCTTCTCCAACTCGCCTGAAGTCCAGGTCGAAGTGATCGGCAAGAAAGTGAGCAAGATCCGTGACAATCTTTTCAAGCTGGAGGTGGAGAAGGAGCCCGATCCGCGAGTGGCGGTGCCGGGCACTTCCCACCGATCAAGTAGCTGACCGGCAGATGCGCGTGCCCGGGTACAGCCAGGGCGCGCTCAGCGCCCTCACCGTCGCCGTCATCGGCGCCGGCGGCCTGGGCGGCAACTTCGTCCTTGGCGCTGTCAAAAAGGGCATCGGAACACTCATCATCTACGATGGCGATGATGTCGAGCTGAGCAACCTCAGCAGGCAGCCCTTCAGCCCAAGGGACGTGGGGCGCAACAAGGCCCTGAGCTTGGCGCGCAACGCGTCCGGCGCCGGGTACTTGGGCACCAGGCTCGTGGCGGTCCCCTTCTTCTTCCAGGCAGCGGTGGAACAGGGCCTCGACCAGCCCTGCGACCTCGTCCTATGTGGCGTGGACAACGACGAGACCAGGGTCTACGTGGCCCGCCACTACCTGGACAGGCCGGTCGTGCACGTCGCGGTGAGCGACGACGCGGGTCACGGGCACGTCATCGTGCAGGAGCCCGGGAAGGCCTGCTTCGGCTGTTTCCTGCCGGGCGCGCCCAGCCCACATGCCGACGGCGCGGCCCTCGAGGACGACGGGACCTGCCCTGCGACGCCGGCCGTCGTCGACGTCGTCGGCGCCATCGCCATGCTCGCCCTGTACGCCGTGGACAGCTTGGCCATGGACCGCCCAAGGCGCTGGAACTTCAAGCAGATCGTGCTCCATGGCTCGTTCCCTGACATCACTGCCGAGGTGACGAGGAATGAGAACTGCCCCGTGTGCGGTAGCAAAGGCCCCGGGGCCGACGACTCCGGCCGCGCGTTGTGACCGCGGGAGCGAGGCCCAGCAGTGAGGAGCAGATGATGAGAACCCTGTTGATCCTGGCCGGTGCTCTGACCCAACTTGCCCAGCGAGTCGCGCGCGGCTACCTCGCTCGCCTCTCGTTCTGGCTGCCGTTCACGGTCGGGGCCTTTGCCGGCTGGTCTCTGGCCAACTGGGCGCTTGCCCGAGGGCTCCGCTGCGGAGCGCTCCCGCTCGGGTCGCTCCCCCTGGCATTGGCCGTCCTCGTCGGCACGGCTGTCGGCACGGCGGCCAGGAGCTGGGTTTGGGGCCAGTTCCGGGAATAGCCAATCCAGACTGGCAGCCTGACCCTGCCACCAACCTCGCGCACAGAGGAGACCCAACGTGGCGCCCGACGCCGATCACGAAAGCGATGTCCCGATGAACGTCGTCACGAGGAACATCCGATCGTTCGGACTTTTGGGCGGACGTGTCGCGGACCCGAGCGACCCGCGACTCACCGAGACCGCCACGCTCCGGGGACTGAATGGCGACGAGGTCATCACCATCGAGAGCACACGCTCTGGCCGCCTGCTCGCCTGCGGCTGCTTCGCCAGCTCCATCAAATCGATCGCCGGGGAATGCCAGTCCCCCGGCTGCGGGCGCATCATCTGCAAGGACCATGCGGGCGAGTGCGAAGCGGAGGGCAAACTGATGTGCCGGGAGCACCTCTGTCAAGTAAGGGTGCGCGGCGAGACTCGAACGTACTGCCGGCGCTGCGCCTGGCGGCACGCCTTCTGGCAGATGCTGCTCGGCGACTAACGCAGGAAGTCGAGGCGGCCAGAGCCCAACTTCGGAGCTACAGGATGGAACAGGGTCTCGGAGAGGCATGGGTCGAGCAGATGCTTGCCTTGGCCGAACAGGCTGGGCTCAGGGAAAACAGCGGCCTGCTCACGCGCATTCGAAGGGTCGCTCTGTGTGGCTCGGCGGAGGCGGGCCATGTCCTGCGTCAGCATCTGTGGCGGCTTGCCGTGCCCCACATGGTCGAGGGGAACCCCTTCTTCCCGCCTCCGACCAAGGAGCAGTTGTCCGGTGGCGGCGGCTTTCCATTCGGCGCCTGCTGGTTCTCGGCCGTCCCACACAGGCTGCAAACATGTGGACAAGCCTACAACATGCTGGTCTCCGGCACGCCTGGGTGTGGCAAGACAACGGTACTGTGTCACCTCGCTGAGGGCGCGCGGAGGAGCGGCGCGGTGGTCCACTTCGATCTGCCGCGGGCGGACTGCCGTATCCTCGCGAAGTATCGCCGCTTCCGCCTGGCCATCCCCGGGCCGTACCGGTGGAACATCATAGGCCACATCAGGAACGTCCCCCGTCACGTGCAGCACCAGTCCTTCGCGGAGGTCACCTCGCACCACTTCGACCTTCGCACAAGGGGCAAACTCGCCACCGCGCGGTGGCTGGCAGAACTGGACGGGGAGTTCGCGAAGACCGGCCACGAGCCATGCGTTGCTGATTTCGCCATCTTCCTCGAGCGGAAGACCCTCCCCGCTGGCAGCTACGAGCGAGAGGCGGCCGCACGCATTGTCGAAAGGCTCCAGAGCTGCGTTGCCTACACCGGCCAGATGCTCGTGTGCGAGCGGGGGCAGCCTGTCCTCGAGATGGGTGATCCGATCTTGTTCGAGATGAGCGGCGTCGACCCGCAGGTGCGAGACTACCTCACGGAGCTTCGGCTGCGGCATGCGTTCCTCTACCGGCAGTACAATCCCGAAGCCGGGTCGCGGCAGCTCGTCCAACTCCTCGACGAAACGATGAATCTTGGCCGAGAACGGCGCTTCAGCTCGTCGTCCCGCGAGATGAGCACCGCCTCGATGGACTTGACCGTCACCCAGACGCGGTACTTCAACATCTCCGTCTGCTTCGCAACCCAAGTCGTGGTCAACCTCTCGAGCGCTATCAAGGGCACTTCCGCCCTCAAGCTGGCGGGGACGACGGTCGCCGACCAAGTCTACGAGACCGCCCGGCTGTGGGGCCTGGACAAAGAGCAGGCAGAATGGCTGACCAAGCTGCCACGCGGCAGTTTCGTCGTCCGAAGATCCGGGGAAAGACTGCCGAGGGCCTACCTCCTGCGGTTCCCCCCGTTCAGGGGCCTCGACGAGCAGATCGGCGAGGCGGAGGCGCTGGAGCTCGCCCAGAGGACCATGGGAGATCTGCCCTGGAAGTCGCGCTGGACTGGATACGAGGAGCCGGCCCGGGGGGGCACGCGCGCGAACTCGCCGCTGGACATCGTGGAGCAGGTGTTCCGCCGGATCGCCGAGAGACCGGACGAAACCTGCGCTGAAAGGTGCGCAGCCATCGGCATTGACGCAGCCACGGAGTCGGCCGCCAGGCGGGACCTGAGCTGCGATGGCGGGCGCGCCTTGATCCAGCACGGCCCGAAGGTGGGCAATCGCATATTCGCGCAGTTGACAGCCAAGGGCAGAGCAGCCGCGGAGGAGAAGCAATACGATGTGTGGCGGTCCCATGCCTCCGCAGCACATTCCTGGCTTGTGCGCCAGTGCCTCAGGGGGTTGCGACGGGTGGGTCGCGTGAGTGTCCTCGACCGAACACTCGCGATCAACGGCAGGCGCCCAGACGGGGCAGTCCGAGTGGACGACACCTGTGTGGTCATCCAGGTCTGCAGCTCGGACGGCAACTACGAGCGAGAGGCGAGGGCGCTCCTTGAGCTTGCCGAGGGACCGGGCGTTGACCTCGCGGTGCTGGTCGCCACTCACAAGCGGCGTGCGCGCGGAATCACGAAGGCGTTGAGAGGCATCATTGGCGACGTCGGCTGGGAACGGATCGCGGTCCTCGACGCCACGCAGGTGCTTGCCCCGAACTTCAACTGGGGAGAAGTGCTTGGAGGAACCTAGCGTGGACATCTCTCCCGACGGCCCAGATGAGGCCTTCGTCGACGAGACGGCTCGTTTCCTGGCTGAGATCGAACGGGAGTACGAGGGCTACCTCGCTGCCGGTCCGGAGGCACCCGCCATGCCCGTGGCGAGCCCGTACGCTTCTCCTGACGCCGTGCCGTTCAATGGAACGCCTCACGATGATCTTCTTGACCCGACCGCGCGGCTCCTGGACGCCTTCGAGCTTTGGCAGGAGGCACAGGTCCTGCCGGCTGATGGTCACGAAGACGATGATCAGGTCCCGTACACCCCCGAAGAGCAGGTGTACGGCTCGTTCGACACA
>CBFDAZ010000379.1:0-5782 GCA_965602825.1 uncultured bacterium | reverse complement strand
GCTTCGTCCAACATGCCAATCAGCACTGCGAAGTCTCCCTCGCGGCCCTCGGGAATCTCGACGCTGCGCGGGCCGATCTCGACCACATCCCCCGCCTGCCAGGAGTCGGTGGCGGTCGGGGGTTGGTGATCGTCCTGGAACAGGATGGCCTCGGCGCGTTCTGCCTGGGGACTGGTGAAATGCACGAAGATCCGCGGCATCTTCCCGAGCGGGATGGCTACTCGCCAGCGGTACGTGATGTCGAACGTCCGCGGAGCGGTCTGCTCTACCTGTGAGACCTCGGGGCGCACGGGGAGGCCGCCCGGCTCTCTCTCAGTCTTGAAGTAGAGATGCGATCCGAAGGCGTAGACAGGGTTCTCCGCATAGAGGATGTGGTCCAGTATGTAGCTCGCACGCGCCGGGCTCGCGCGATCGCCTTGGTGGGTGTAGAGGTTGATGCAGTCTCCGTACACGATCTCAAACAACGGGATCACCTCTTGCCCGGAGTGCCCCGTCTTGTGGGACATCAGCCCCTCGAAGTAATCGGCATCGGGCACCGCCCACTCCTGGCCTTCCTCGGAGCCGAACAGCCCGAAGATCCCCCGCGCGTACTTCGCCAACTCGTTCTTCCAGTAGATGTCGTCGCTCAAGCTCAGCGGGTGCTCCGGATCATGGCACTCATACGGGGGCGCGGCGTAGGTGGTGTCGATGAAGTAGATGCTCGGCCGGAAAAGCCGCCTGACTTCCACCAGGTTCTGTGGGCGCTTCGCGAGCTGCAGAGCCTTCTTGCTGCAGGTCAGGTACGCCTGGCCGCCTGCCCACCGGCCGCCGCGGCGGAGTGAGCCGTCGGGGTTCTTCATGACGTACGTCTCATCCCACGATGGCGAGTCCTCATACATGTCCTGGTAGTTGTCGTGCAGACCGAACAGATACCCGCACTCGCGCACCCGCTCCGAGCAATCGGCCAGCGCCTCGTCGCCGCCGCACTCGGGGGCTGCCGGCAGGATGTCGGGGTGCTGGTTGTCGTACCCGCGGTGGATCCAGCCGGCGAGCACGTACATCGCGCGCTCGATGCCCAGGTCATCCCGCAGGTGCTCGGCGATCTGCGCGGCCTCCTCGAAGGTGTAGCCGATGTGCAGCCGCTCCTGGTCGGTGTCGTTGCCCCGGGTGTGGGGCACGACGCGGACGAACACGAACGGCTTGAAGTCCGCCGCCCCGAACATCCTCTCGACGCCCGGATCCTCCTTGGCCTTGTCCGCCCAGGTCTTGAGCAGCCAACGCTTCTTCGCGATCGGGCGATAGCTCTTGCCGATGTGCACGTAGTCGCCGGCGCCCAGGGGGTAGATCGTGAAGCTGCGGGCCGATCTGGTCTGCTTGAGCGAGAGCGAGAGCGACTGGCTGCCCGGGACGAGGGCGTGATCGACCCACGCGCTGCGCGTCTCCAGCACGGTATACGGGTCCTCCCAGGTCACCATGATCGCCGAGCCGCTCTTGACCGCCCCCGCGAAGGCCATCGAGTAGGCATTCGCGTTGGCATAGGCGCGGAAACTCCGCGTGTCGGGTAGACCGCCCTCCGCTTGCATCAGGATCCCCAGGCGGTGAGGGACGACAAGCTGCCCGGCTTCGTTGTTGGTGACGAACAGCGCGTCGTCGAGCAACTGGCAGCCGGTGACCTCCCACTCGTCGTGCCGATCCGCCTCCAGGCTCACCTTCAGCCCGTCCGGCCCGCCCACACGCTCCAGCTTGACGCGGACGCCGACTTCGTCATCGGGCGCCGGTTCCAGCTTGTAATGAAGGGTGATGGATCGGGCGGCCGAGTCCACGTGATCCACACTGTCCAGCGGCAGGGCGACCGTCTGCTCATCACTGGCCAGAGAGAGCTCGCCGATGCCCTCTGCAGCCGGGTTCGAGGACCACACGACCTTCGTCCGCTTGTCGTAGATCTCGTATGTGCCCGTCTCCTCTGATAACCTGAGTTCGAATACTCCGCCGTCCATCTTCAGCGGATCGCGCAGTCGCTGCTGGAGGGCCTCGCGGCGAGCCGCGGCCTCGTCGTCGGGCAGCGGCGCCTGCCGGGGCGAGTGCTTCTCCGCGGAGGGATCGACCGTGAGCGTCCCCACGTAATCCTCGCACAGCCTGTGCCCGTCGCCCCCGGCGTCGAAGAGGCCGACGTGAACGTGGTAGTCGCCGGGCGAGGCGTCCGTCGGCACGGCGATGGCGTACGGGCCGTCGTGGATCAGCTTCCCCGGCTCCCAACGGAAAGTCGAGATCGCGGGTTCATGGTCGAAGGCGAAGCGGATGTTCTCGCAGGACGCCTCGGGGTGCTCGAAGTGGACGAATACCCGGTGCTCGCGAAGGCCGGGCTTCGTGCCGTCGTTACGGAAGCGGAACTCGATGGCAAAGCGATCCCCCGGCCGCACGGTATCGGCGCTGAGTTGCATGTCCACGAAGACGGGCCTGAAGTCCGCGTCCACGGGGGGCGCCTCCTCCTGCGCGTGAACGTTCGCAAACGGCAACAGGCACGCGAGTACCGCCAACATGACAGACCTCCGGAAGTTCAGCGGGCCCAGCAGCCCGATCCAGTCTCCAAAAGCGGGTACAGGCACCATAGGCGCTAAGATTGGGCCTGCCGAGCGCGGACTCGAGCCCCGTGCTCTGCCTTCGCGGAGAGGCCGCGGGTCCCATGCTGGCGCCCGGTAGGGCCGCCACCGGCGACGGCATGGGCGTAGTGAACTCCGCCCCTACACCTTCGGGCGCGGTAAACCGCGCCCCTACTTGACGGCCTCCTGGGTGCGGGCGAAGTAGGGGCGCCATTCATGGCGCCCGGCCCTGTAGGGGCACGGTTCATCGTGCCCGATCACCTACGGGCTCTGTTAACGCCTATGGTGCCAGTCCCCCGATTTTCGCGCACGCCCTACCACGGCCTCTATCCCCCAAGCCCTGCGAGGCTCAGTAGCAAGGGCCGTACCGCACTTGGCCTTCCGCATGTCGGCCGAGGCCGTCGCTAACCCCGGGCCAACTTCGCCTGCAGCACGGCGTGGAGGCGAGGATTGATGAGCAGGTCGAAGAGCATCTCCCGGACCATGCCCGCCCTACGGTCCGGGTCCTGCGTCTGATCGGCCGCAGCCGCGATGGCCCGCGCCTGCCCCTCAAGGGTCTCCCCTTGTGCCTCCATTTGTGAGTTCGTCATCTGGCGGGTTGTGGTGAGCAGCTTCTCGATCTCGGCTCGGCTTGCCTCTGCTGCCTGCGCGTTGCCCTGGGCCAGCCCCATGCTCAGTTCCCGCGAGACTGCCTGCAGCCAGTTGTCAAACTCAGCCGGGGGGATGTGGCGTGACTCGTGGAGAGCCCCCACCAGGCCCTCGACCGGATCGCCCATTCGGGCGCGGAGCAGGTCCTCCAGCACCGGTTCGGGCAAGCCCGCCAGCAAGCCGGCAACAACCTGCTCTACGCCGGCGAACATCGCCTCCTCCGCCTGATGCAGCCTGGCCCGGACGGGCGCAGCCTGCTCCTCGATGGCCTGGATCTGCTCGTCTGGCTGGCCAGCCAGAAGAGCTTCGCGCAACTGCTCGAGAGCCGCCTTGAGTGCGGGGTCCTCACGGGCTTGCTGGAGCGCCTGGCGCTTCTCGTCCACGTCCGCCGCGGCAGTCGCGAAGGCCTGCAGTTCCTCGGCCTGCAGTGCGGGTCGGGCCAGCAACCGCAGCAGATGGATGTCTTGCTGCAGCTCATGCGTCGTCAGCTCGGCGACTGCCTGTGCTCCGGCAGTCAACGGGAGCGCCAGACTCGCCAAAACGGCCACCACAGCCGCCAGACCGTGCCTCGCTGCTACCCCAGAGACGGGACCGAGCATTGTCAACGCCTCCCTCCCGTTGGTCGCGACATGAGCGTCTTCGCTCGCATCGGCATCGTCGGCTCCCAGCCGCTGTCCCCTGGTGCTACCGGATCGGCGGGAAGTGCAGCCCGCAGTAGGCGTTCATCAGATCGACCACGTTGTCGCGGCGGAAGATGACGGTCCGCGCATCGACCATCTCCACGTCGGGCCTCACCCAGAAGCCCTCGCACATCTCCGACCGCAGATACTCAACTCGCAGCTCGCAGGGCCCTTCGGGCACTGCCAGGGGCGTCATACTCGGCGCTGCGTTGACCGCCTCCGCCGCCTTCTCGCGGATCAGAGCGCGAGCATCCCCGGGCGCCAGGCACAGGGCAGACGTCCGGCGGCAGGCGTACTTCACGATGGCCGTCACGACCTGGTCGCCCAGAAGCTCCCGGGCCTCTTCGGCCGTCTTGTCGTCGCCTGTGACGAGTGCCACAGGCACGCCGGAGTGCGCGGCGACATAGGCGATCATGCCGAGCTCCCCGATCTTCCGGTCGTTCAGCCACATGTTGACGATGGCCCGGGAGGATTGCGTATGGTCCATGATCGCGCCCCTGGTGCCCGCCATGGCGTGGTAGGCGACTGCGAACGCGGCGGTGAAGCTCTCGTCGAGGCCCTCGCCGTAGCTCGTGCGGGGTCCGCCGAGCTGGTACATGGCCCCGTCGGCCAACTCCTCGTAGACGAAGTTGTAGCCGCTGTGGTGACCGTGGCCGTCGGACACCACAACATGGTCAGCGCCCGCGTCCCTGGCGCCCAGCACCGCAGCGTTGACGTCCTTCGTGAGATGTAGGCGGGCCGCCTCGTAGCGTCCGGGGTCGGCGAACGATTGGCTCTCCTGAGTGACGCCTGAGGCGCCTTCCAGGTCGGTGGTCATGTAGACCTTGGTGGCCATGCTCGCACTCCTTTCAGTCAAAAGCCGAACGGCTCACCCGGGAGTTCGTGCAGTCTTTGGCGTGGGTTCGCCTCGAAGTACTGCCAGTGCCCGGTGAAGCGGCTACGGAACTCGTTGTCTGGGTCCCAGTGGTGCTCGGTAGGCCAAAGGGCTGCCGCGAATGCCAACAGGATGAAGACTATCACTATGGGGGCCAGGACCTTCATTGCCCGCCTCATGCCGATCACTCCCCGTGTGTCGCGTACTCCCTGAGGAACGCAGCCACATTCCGGACCAGCTCATCGAAGATGCGCTTACCCGTCTCGGCGGTTGCGCAGGTTGGGTCGCCGTAGATGCCCGTGTCGGTCGGCTGAATGGCCCACGTGGACCAGAAGGCGCGCTTGGATCCCGCGAAGCCGTCGCCGGGGACGTTCTCGCTTGCGTAGGTGAAGCGCGCATCGGCGGGCGCCTTGTCCATCTGTACCGGCGCCCCGAAGTGGAGCATCAGCGAGGTCTCGAACTCCCCGCCATGGATGCAGCCGCCGGGCTCGGACTTCCTGTGGGTCTTCACAGCCCCGGCGGCCATCTTCGCGACCTCGACCACCGCAACGGCCGTTCCCGTCTCGTCGCCGATCTCCCGGGCGACCATCTCCAGGAGCGCCGGATGGTGTCCGTGCGCATTCAGGAGCGCCGCTTTCCAGAAGCCCATGTCGAGCGCCGAGGCCACTATGTCGTGCACCATGTCGGCGAAGACGCGGGTCCGCAGCCGGATCGTGCCGGGCCACTTCTGCATGATCGATGCCGAGTAGCCGCTCCACACGGCGGGGAAGATGACGACCGGGGGACTGGGATGCACGAGTTCGGCGGCCGCTTCCGCCGTCCGCTCCGCGATGACGAGATCGGTGTTCACGGGCAAGTGCGGGCCGTGCTCCTCGATCTGGCCGACGGGGATCAGGGCCAGGGCGCCGTGCCCGACCCACTCTCCCACTTCGGGGCTGGTCAAGTCGGCAAGTCGAATGGCACTACGCATCGTTGGCTCCTGAACGCTGGTTCGCGGCGCC
>CBFDAZ010000378.1:0-5782 GCA_965602825.1 uncultured bacterium | reverse complement strand
ACGGCGTCAAGGGCCGCGTGGGCACCCTCGACATCACCCTGCGGGCCGCTCGAGCCGGGTAGTCACGGCGCCGCAGCACAATCTGCGTCCCATGCCGTAACGCCGCCATCTTGGCGGCAGGCGCGGGGGGGCGGGCCGCCCCCCCCCCCGCGGGGGGGCGCCCCCCCCCCCCCCCCCCGCCGTCGCCGTTATCCGTGCCGTCGTCGCCATGCCCGCCGTCCCTGCCGTCTGCCCCGTCCGTGCCCGGAAGCACGGGACGTTTCGGCTGGCGAGTACTGGTCCTGCTGGCGGCCCTTTGCCTGTCCGCGCTTGCGCGGGGGGACAAGCCGGTCGAACTCGTCATTTGGGGTGTGTGGAACCGGGAGGGTTGGCGGAAGTGCTTCGACGAGTTCGAGCGGCGCCATCCGGGCATCGAGCTGGTGACCAGCGCCACCGGGGGCCGCATGGACGAGCAGAAGCTCATGTGCGGCATCGCGGGTGGCGCGCCCCCTGACTGCATCAACCAGGATCGGTTCTCCATTGGCGGCTGGGCGGCCCGCGGCGGCTTCCGGGCCCTCGATGACCTGATCGCGCGCGACCGCGATGGCCCCGACGGGGTCCGGCCCGAGGACTTCTACCCGGCATGCTGGGAGGAGGTCGGCTACGAGGATGGCATCTACGCCATCCCGATCAACACCGACGACCGTGCGCTCTACTACAACGAGGACCTGCTCCGGCAGGCGGGCTACGTCGATGCCCAGGGCGAGGTCCGTCCCCCGCGGACGTGGCCTGAGCTGAAGGAGTACGCCGTCCGGCTCACGGAGCGCGATCCCAGCGGTGACATCACCCGCATCGGCTTCATCCCCAACTACGGCAACTCGTGGCTGTATCTCTACGCATGGCAGAACGGCGGGGAGTTCATGAGCCCCGATGGCGCCATGTGCACCCTCGACGCTCCCGAGAACGTGGGAGCCCTGGAATGGGTGACCGACGTCTACGATGCGCTGGGTGGCGCGGAGGAGGTCAACGGCTTCGCTGCCAGCTTCCAGACCGGCGAGTTGGACCCGTTCCTGATCGGCAAGGTCGCCCTCGTGATCAACGGCAACTGGTACCTCGAAGCGATCGCCCGCCACCGGCCCGACATGCACTTCGGGGTCGCGCACGCGCCAGTGCCGGAGGGGAACGAGTATCTGACGTGGTCGGGGGGCTTCTCGTGGGCCATACCCGAAGGCGCGGACAACGTCGAGGAGGCCTGGGAGTTCATCAAGTGGATGAACAGCATGGAGGCCGGGCGGATCGACAGCGCGGCGGAGTACGAGTACGCGCGGAGCTGGGGACGGACCTACGTCCCCTGGATGTACGCGAACCAGAAGGTCAACGAGATGGCCTTCCGCGAGTTCGCGCCGAAGGACGCGCGACTGCGCCAGTACCTGCGGCTGTTCATCGACCTGATGCCGGTCAGTCGCTTCCGGCCGGTCACGCCTGTGGGCCAGCTCCTGTGGGACGAGCACGCCCGCGCGATGGACGCGGCGATCTACCACGAGAAGGAGCCGGCCGAAGCCCTGGCCGCGGGCGCGAAGCAGGTCCAGGAGCAGCTTGATGTCTTGCGCGAGCAGGACGTTGGGCGACCGGTGAACTGGGTCGTGACGGCCCTCGGGTCGCTTCTGGTGGTCGCCCTTGCCACGGGGTTGGCCTGGCCGTACCTGCGGCGCAGATCCGGCCGGGCCCCCGGCGGACGGCGAGAGGCGCTAGCGGGCTATCTGTTCGCCTCGCCATGGCTGACGGGCTTCCTCGTCTTCACCGGCGGGCCGGTGGTTGTCAGCCTCGTGCTGAGCTTCTGCCGTTACGATGTTCTGCACTCTCCCCGCTTCATCGGGGGGCAGAACTACGTCCGGCTCTTCTTCGACGATCCGCTTTTCTGGAAGTCCCTCGGCAATACGTGGTTCATGGTGCTCGGCGTCCCCATTGGCATGGCCATCGGCCTTGCCGTGGCCATGCTGCTGAATGCCGCCGTTCGCGGCCTGCCGATCTACCGCACCATCTACTACATGCCGGCGATCGTGCCGACCGTGGCCTCCAGCATCTTGTGGATGTGGGTCCTCAACCCGCAGCACGGCCTGATCAACCGGGGCCTGGCCGCCGTGGCCATCAACGGTCCGAACTGGCTCACCGACGCCTCCTGGTCCAAGCCGTCGATCATCCTGATGGGCCTGTGGGGAGCGGGGCAGGGGATGATCATCTGGCTGGCGGGTCTCAAAGGCATCCCGCAGCAGCTCTACGAGGCGGCGGAGATCGACGGTGCGGGGCCGGTGAGGCGCTTCACGGCGGTGACGCTGCCGATGCTGACTCCGTACATCTTCTTCTCGACCATCATGGGCGTCATCGGCACCTTCCAGATCTTCAACCAGGCCTACATCATGACTCAGGGCGGACCGGTAGACTCGACCCTGTACTACGTGTACTTCCTCTTCAACCAAGGTTTCCGGTACTTCAAGATGGGCTATGCCTCGGCTCTGGCGTGGGTGCTGTTCTGGCTGATCCTGGCCCTGACCCTGATCCAGCTCAAGCTGGCGCCGCGCTGGGTGCATTACGAGGCGGAGAATCCGTAGCCGTGGCCGTTGTGTAGGTCGGAGCTCCAGCTCCGACGCCGCCGCAAACGAGCCATGACCAAACGCACCCGACAACTCCTCAATAAAACCGGCCTGCACCTGGCCCTGCTTGCCGGCTCGGTGCTGTTTGCCTTCCCGTTTGTGTGGCTGGTGACGACGACGTTCAAGGGCGATGAGGAGATCTTCTCGGAGCGGATCAACTGGGTGCCGAAGATCCCCTGGTACTCGGCCCACTCGCCCTACATCGATCAGCGGGCGTACAGGCCGATGCGGCGGCGGGCGAGGATCTCGGCCAGCAAGTGGGGTGATCTGGAGCCCGCGCTGCACGCTGCCCTCTGGCAGCGCGCCGTCGAGTTGGCGCCGGAGGCCGGCATCGAGGTCTCCCCCGAGGCCGCCGATCAGGTGGCCCGCGGCCTGTGGGAGCAGGTGCGGGACACGCTCCCCGGGGACGTACTCGTCCGCGACCCCCAGGCGATTGCCGAAGCGGCTGCCGCCGCGACCAGTGCCGACGCGCTATCGACCGTGTGGAACCGGGTGCACAAGCGCGTGGCCTTGGGCAGGCTCCGCCTCCTGAATGCGGCCAATGAGGATCTGCTTGGCGCAAGCGGACAGGAGCAGCTTGATTTGGTCCTGACGAATGGCAGCCTCGCCGACGAACCGACCGAGATCGACGGCGAAGAGGGACGCGTGCTTACTTACTCGGACGAGAGGGGCGAGACGGGCTTCGTGACCACGATCCCCGTAACCGGAGAGCTGGAGCGCGTGTCGCTCGGCCTGCACGATGATGAGTCGTGGAGGCATGTTCGGATCGCGATCAACACGCCGAAGGGCGCCTTCCGGGCGAAGCATGCTTTCATCATGGGCAACGGCGAGTGGCAGGATGTCACCTGGACGCTCACGCCGCCGCGTGACCGCCGGTCCCTCGAGATCCCGTTAGTTCCGTACGAGACGATGGGATCTTGGCCCGCCGACATCTGGCAGCTCCACGTCACCATCGAGCCGACCTCGCCCTGGCGGGCGACCTTCGACAAGTTCGCCCGGAACTACCGCGAGGCGATCCACTACGTCCCCTTCTGGACCTTCGCGAAGAATAGCGTCGTCCTGGTTGTGCTGAACATCCTGGGCCAGGTCCTGGCTTGCAGCCTGGTGGCGTACGCCTTCGCGCGCCTGCGCTGGCCGGGGCGGGATATCGTCTTCGTGATCCTGCTGAGCACCATGATGCTGCCGCCGCAGGTGACGATGGTGCCGGTGTTCCTGATCGTCCGCAAGCTGCACTGGTACAACACGCTGACGCCGCTGTGGCTGCCCTCGTTCTTCGGGAGCGCGTTCTTCATCTTCCTGCTGCGGCAGTTCTTCATGACGATCCCGCGCGACCTGGAGGACGCGGCGAAGATCGACGGTTGCTCCTACTTCGGGCTCTACTGGCGGATCATGCTCCCGCTGGTGAAGCCGGCCTTGGCGGCGGTGGCGATCTTCCAGTTCCTGGGCTCGTGGAACGACTTCATGGGCCCGCTGATCTACATCAACGACCTGCGCCTGACCCCGCTGTCTCTCGGCCTGTTCCAGTTCCAGCAGGAGCACACGGCCGAATGGGGGATGCTGATGGCCGGCTCCCTGTTGATGACCCTCCCCGCCATCCTGATCTTCTTCTTCGCCCAGAAGCACTTCATCCAGGGAGTCACGCTGACCGGGCTGAAGGGGTAGGAGGCAAGGCTGGGGGAACGGCGGACGGCGGGGCTGGATTGGAGGAGATCATGCCCATCTCTCGTGCAGCGGCAGGGCGGTCAGGAGGAGGTGCTCCTCGGAATGGGTATGCTGTCCCCGGATTTGCCGTGCCGTACAGCGCCGCGGAGGAGACCCATGACTCGCCAGGCAAGCGGTCGCATCTTGATGGTCACTTGTATGTCGGTGCTGGGCGTTCCCATCCAGGCTGCGGACCTACCGACAGAAGGCCTCGTATTGCACCTGGATGCGGCTCGCGTTGCGGCGACCGACGTCGCGGACGACGACAAGGTCTCACGATGGCAGGACCTTTCCGGGCGCGAGAACCACCTCAAGCAACCGGACGCCGCGAAGCAGTCGCTGCTCATTCCGGAGGCACTGAACCGCCTGCCTGTCATCAGGTTCTCGGGCAAGGAGTACCTTGACGGTCCGGCGGTTCTGGCTGAGGGCGACACGAGTTTCACGATCGCCGCGGTGTGGAAGCGCGAGGACAGGACGGCGGCGCAGGCCATCTGCGAGCAGGCCGCCGACGGCGAGGGGCGGCGAGCCAGCCTCCTGACGGTCGACGACCGCTACGGCTTCAACGGCCAGAACAACGACCAGCATCGCCTGCTGGAATACCAAGCGGGGTCGTTCAATCTCTCCATCCTCACCGTGGACGACAGCGGCATGGTCCGTCTCTGGCATAACGATGCCCGCGGCGGCACAGGGGCGCGCGGGCAGATCGACCGTACCCTCCAGAACACGGGCTGCGAGTTGTTCAGGATTGCCGCCAAGGCGACCACGGGGAGCGAACGCCTCCGCGGCGAGCTCGCCGAGATCATCGTGTACGACCGCGTCCTCGAGTTCCCCGAGATCGAGACGCTCAATCGGAGCCTCGGGGCCAAGTGGGATCTCGGCAAGCCCGATCAGGACGGGAAGAGGAGCGTCTATACAATGTCCAAAGACGATATCGACAAGGGTCCTGATTACACGTCACGGGTGCCTGCGTTCGCCTTCGCGGACACACTGGCGGAGCAGGAAGCCCAAGTGCGCGACAATCCCCTGTTGGAGCGGTTCGCCGAGTCACGGCGCCAACTGGCGGTCGACCCATACCGCCCCGCCTATCACTTCGTCAGCCCCGAGAGCAGCCTCAACGATCCGAACGGGCTCTGCTTCTGGCAGGGGCGGTGGCACCTGTTCTACCAGGGCTATCCGCCGGAGGATCGGCGCCAACACTGGGGACACGCCGTCAGCGACGATCTGATCCACTGGCGCGACCTGCCTTACGCGATCTACCCGCACCCTGAGGAGTGCTGCTTCTCCGGCTCGGCATTGGTCGAGGATGACCGCGTCATCGCGATGTACCACGGCACCCAGGTCGGCAATATGGTCGCCGTCTCATCCGATCCGTTGCTCATCAACTGGGCGAAGGTCACCGGGCAGGCCGTCGTCCCCCAACGCAACCCCGACGGCTCCCTGCCGCCTTACAA
>CBFDAZ010000377.1:0-5786 GCA_965602825.1 uncultured bacterium | reverse complement strand
TGACCCGCGTGCCCCGTCGGCACAGGTCCATGGTCAGCGAGGCGGCCTCAAGGGCGCCCGCCGCTTCGAAGACAATGTCCGGGCCGTCCGGCAGGATGTCGTAGACCGCCTGAGGCGCATCGGTTGTGCGGCAGTTGATGGTGTGGGTCGCCCCGATCTTGCGAGCGTAGTCGAGCTTGAAGTCCTCAATGTCAATCAGGATCAGATGGCCCGCCCCGGCCGCGTGAGCGATCGAGGCGACCAGCAGCCCCATGCTGCCGGCACCCACGATCACAACGTCCTCCCCAACACGCATTTGGGTGTATTCGATGAGACCCTTGTATGAGCCCGCAAGCGGCTCGGTGATGGCTGCCGCGGCGAAGGAGACGTTGGGCGGTTTCTGGTACAGGACGCTGGTGGGCGCGCGGACGAACTCCGCAAAGCCGCCGTTGAGGACTCGCTCGAAGCCCTCGCCACCGATGACGAAGCCGTCTTTGCAGTAGTGCTGCAGGCCGCTCCGACACCACCGACACACACCGCAGAACCCGGCCGGCGAGACCACAACCTCGTCGCCGGCAGACCAGTCCTCAACGCCCTCCCCCACTTCGTCGATAACACCGCTGATCTCGTGCCCGACAATGATGCCCGGCTCGAAGTTCGTGCGGGCGCCCGTGTAGGCCGAGTAGTCCGTCTGACAGATCCCGCAGGCGGTGACCCGCACGACCACCTCGCCCGGGCCAGGCTCGGGCTTGGGCACGTCCTTCAGGGGCATCTGACCGACAGATTCGAGCACGGCTGCAAGCACGGCGTCACCTTCTCTGCGGTCCCGTTGGTCGCAGGCGTCTCTTCATCGCTGGCCACAGCACTTCCTCCCGATGGGGCAACGCAGACGGCGGGGAGGTGCAGCCGGGCGCGCGAGGCGAACAGGTCGCGGGCGTCTGGCAACAGGAGGGCAGTGTCCATGGCCGGCTTGCGCGTGTTGGGCGTATCGGGTTCTCCGCGAGAGGGCGGCAATACCGACGCCGCAGTAATGGAGGGCATCGCCGTCGCCCAGGCGGCCGGCTACCGCACGGAGTTTCAGCGGCTCACAGACTACCGCATCAGCCACTGCAAGGGCTGCCGGGCCTGCATGGAGACCGGCCGTTGCGCCATCCGCGATGACGAGCTCCAGGCCGCTGTCAACCCCTGGCTGCGGGCCGCCGCAATCATCCTCGGCTCTCCCATATACTGGCTCTCCCCCAGCGGCGTGCTCAAGGACTTCATGGACCGCACTCACGGCTGGTACCGCGACGGCGGGCTCTTCCGGGGGAAGAGGGCGATCCTGCTGTCGGTGGCCACCGCAAGCGGCTTTGAGCCTCACGATGCCGCGATCACGGCCTGGCTAACGCATTACGGCGCCGATGTCGTCGGTGTTGCTCACGTATTGGCATGTGACAGGGGCGACTTCGAAGCCCGGCCCGAGGAGCAGGAAAAGGTCAGGCAGGTGGTGAGAGAGGGGCTGGAGATCTAGACCGACCAATTGAGCGGGCGCTTGCCGACGGTGGCGGAGCGGGAGCTCCGCCGTCACGGAACGGCAGACCTTCGAAGCGGACCTATGCCCGGAGCAGGCGTCTCAGTGTCGTTGTGATGGCGATCTCGCTCAGGCGCTGCTGCTGAGCGGGAGGGGTCGCCGGGTTGTTGTTCTGGACCTCGGAGGTGATCAGCGGCATCGCGTAGTAGATGCTGCTCCAGACCTGGACGAAGTACTCCCGTTGCTCGCCCGTGTAGCCCAGGGGCTTGATCTCCCCTATCGGCCGCCCTCCGGCCGCTTCCCAGTCGGCCACAACGTCCTTCGCCCAGGCCATCTCCTCGCGGGCAATCCACTCCGGTAGCTCCTCGTAGACGCACGGCAGGATGGCCATGCAGTTCCGGTCGGAGTTGACGAACTCCGTCTGGTGCAGGCTGAGTAACGCGTCGTACTCGTGCCGCTCCCGCAGGGCCTTGATGTGGCGCATGAGTGAGGAGCGCGGGTGGCGGTTCGGCTCTACATACTCGTGATCGCTGATCGGCTCGTAGACGATGCCGATACGCTCCGGCAAGCTCTCCTCGGTGCGGGTGTCGAAGATATCCACCCGCTTCCACATCTTCCCGGTCTTCCGGTCGGGTCCCCGCATCCAGGCCCAGAACTCCTCGTTGGTATACTGCGATCCATCCCACCACTCGACCGGGGCGCGGGCCGTGCCGTCCGGGTTCGCGTCCGGGATGAACGTCACCAGCAGCTTCCGGCGGACGGCTTCTGCATCGAAGGGCGGCTCTGATCCGTCCAGCGCCTTCCCGGTGAGAATCATGTTCATCGCGTTCATGCAGGCCGCGTTAGGGGCGGGCTCGTGAGCGTGCGGCACGAAGACCAGCAACTTGCGTTTCCGGTCGGCGGGCACGCCGGGCTCGGTGGCCGTTAGCGCGAATACCGGTCGGCCCGTAGGCTGCACGATCGTGTCCACCTGCAGCAGGTCTCCTGCCCCTTCCTGCCACTCTCTGACCTTGGCCTCAACATCGTCCGGACGGCTGATCCACGTCTCCATAGGGGCCGTGCCTCCCGGTGACCGAATGCTCTGGCAAATTCCGTGCAGGGCTCGTCAGTCGAAGGGTGTTTCCCTCTCGACCTGGAACGGCCCTGTTTCAAGGCTGTCCCGAACGGAGGGCGCTCTGTGGCCATCGTGCACGTCAACTACTTCAGCCAGTCGCTCATCAAGGAAGTCGGCTTCTATGCTCTGTTGCCTGACCGCCAGGATAAGGCGGGGCCATACCCGGTGTTCTACTTGCTGCACGGGCTATCGGACGACTACACGGCCTGGCTGCGGTGGACGAGCATCGAGCGTTACGTCCGGGAGCTGCCCCTGATCGTGGTACTCCCGGACGGCGACCGGAGCTTCTACTGCGATGCCGCAGATGGTCCGCAGTACGAGCAGGCCATCGTGAAGGACCTCGTCGGCTTTGTGGATCGGTACTTCGACACAGTCCCGAGCCGGAGCGGGCGCGTGATCGGCGGCCTGTCGATGGGTGGCTACGGCGCGATGAAGCTGGGGCTGAAGTACCCCCGCATGTTCTGCAGCATCACCGGCCACAGCGGGGCCTACGCCCTCTTCCGCGCCAAGCGCTGGGCTGATCTCGATGATCGCTGGAAGCGGCTGATCGGGTCGAACACAGCCCGACGCGACAACGACTGCTTCTCTCTGGCCAGTCGGCTGAAGGGAAAGAAGACGCCTGCCATCCGCTTCGACTGCGGCCTGGACGACTTCCTGCTTGAGGACCAGAACCGCCCGTTCGCCGCCCACCTGCGGAGGCTGGGCATCAGGCACGAGTACGAGGAGTTCCCGGGCGGACACAACTGGGCCTACTGGGACGAACACATCCAGGAAGCGCTCCGCTTTCACTCCGACGTACTCGGGATCAGCATGCCCGACTGAACCGCCCGTCGCCCGGTAGCAGGGGCAGTCAGCGCGATTGTCGAAAGTACACGGTGTCGGAGCCGTCGCGGTCATTCTCAATCCTATCTTCCGCGTTCTGCGAGCTTTCCGCTTTCTGCATCCTGCCGGCAAGGAGCGATCCGCGATGTGGGCGAGAATCAAGGCGATCTTCCGATCACTATTCGGGTGGATGCTGCGTGGCGCCGAGAACCCGGAGTTGATCTTGCGCCAGCACATCGATGACCTCAGACAGCGAGTGCCTCAGATGAGGCGTGACGTGGCCGAGGTCATCAAGCTGGAGAAGATGCTGGGGATACAGGCCGAACGCCTGCAGAAGAAGGTAGCGTATCTCGAGCCCAAGGTCCTGGAGGCGGTCAAGATGGGGCCCCAGAAAAAGGAAGCGGCCAAGACGCTGATTGCCTCCCTGGAGGGGGCCCGGCAGGATCTGGCGGAGACCGAGATGCAGCTTGAGCAAGCGCGGGAGAACTCCACGCGCATGAAGCGCACCTTCTCCGCCTATGAGCGACGCGTGCAGGACCAGATCCAGGAATGCATGGCCCAGATATCGCGGGCCAAGCGGGCGAAGATGCAGGAAGAGGTGGCGGAGGTCATGGGTAGCTTCGAGATGGGCGACGCCACCGAGACAATCGACCGCATGAGGGACCGGATCGACGAGCGGCTCGCGCGGGCTGAGGCCCGGACGGAGCTGGCGGCCGAGAGCTCCGATGCGCAGCTCGCCGATCTGGAGATCTCTCAGATCTAGGACGAGACCGAGCGTAAGTACGAGGAATACCAGAGACAGCTCGGCATCCTGCCGCCCGAACCGGCGGAGAAGACGATGGAGCCCGTCTCCGCCGAAGAGGAAGAAACGCAGGCGGTGGAGCCGGAGCAACTGGAAGAGCAAACGGAGTAGCGCGATCCGTAACCCGGCATGAGCCCGAAGAAGAAAGCTGCTACGACGACCGAAGGCGAGCCAACCGAGCCGGAATGGGTCGCTGCGGTTCGCCGCGACTTCACCTCCGGGGCGGCGTCGGTCTTCCTGCTACACGGCCTCCGCGACTACTTCCCGCACGGCGGGCGGTACGTCCCCCTGCGCGAGTTCCTCCACCGCGCCTTCTGCGGGCAGAAGCACACGGCGGTCTACGATATCGGCCAGGGGATCACCTGCCCCACCGAGGAAGACGAGAAAGACTTCCGGAGTTTCCTGTCGGTTGTGCGTACGCGAACCCGTGACACGAGCCCAACCCCGCGCTACCATCGGCCGATCGAGGCCATTCCGCTGCTCGAGGACTTCCTCTTCACCCGCAACAACGCGGCCCTCGTCATCGACTTTGTGGACAAGATCGTCCCCCCGGGCGACGCCCGCATGATGAGCTTTGACGAGCGTCGTCTGCTGACCACCCTCCGCCGGTGGGCCATCGATCCCCGCCTTCTGACGCGCAACAGCTTCATCTTCCTGATTGCCGACTCTCTCGGCGAGGTCAACCGCGAGCTGTACGCTCAGGGCGCCGGCGTCAGGGTGGTGTCGATCCCACTACCCAGCTACCAGGAACGGCTGGACTTCATCGAGCACTGGCTCGACCACCCGGATCAGCTCACGGTCAACTCCGAGGTCGAGATCGATCCGCGGTCGCTGCTGGCTGTGACGCCGAAGGTGCTGGCCGAGAACACCAATGGACTTGCCCGCACGCAGATCGCGGCGCTGCTTCGCGGCGCGACCCCGACCGAGAAGCTCGGCCTCCGCCAGACGGCCATCCACAAGCGCCGGGCGATCGAGGCGGAGATCGGCGATCTCGTGGAGTTCGTCACACCCGAGCACGGCCTGGAAGCAGTCGGTGGCGTGGAGCGCCAGAAGGAGGTCCTCCTCAGCACCTCCGACGCTCTGCGCAAGGGTCACGGCCAGGTGGTCCCGAAGGGGATCCTCCTGACCGGCCCTCCCGGTTGCGGCAAGACCTTCTGCATGCAGTGCTTCGCTCACGACTGCGAGATCCCGTTCGTCCAGCTCAAGAACATCTTCAGCAAGTACGTCGGCGCGACCGAGTCGAACCTGGAGAAGCTGTTCCACTACCTGGAGGCTCTGGCGCCGGTCTTCGTCTTCATCGACGAGTTCGACCAGTCCTACGGCCGGCGTGTCACCTCCGACAGCGACAGCGGCGTCTCCCGGCGCGTGTTTGGCATGTTCAACGCCTTCATGGGCGACGATTCGCACCAGGGGAAGATCCTGTTCGGCGCGGCGACGAACCGGCCCGATCTGATCGACTCTTCCACCTTGCGCGCCGGTCGATTTGACCTCAAGATCCCATTCCTGCTGCCGGACGAGGCGGCCCGGAAGGCGATCCTGAGCGTGACCTTCAAGACGCT
>CBFDAZ010000376.1:0-5791 GCA_965602825.1 uncultured bacterium | reverse complement strand
TGCCTGTCGGCACGAGCCCCATTCGCCGGTTCGGGCCGTCAGAGTCGCCTGCATGCTGTACCCGTACGTCCGTGACCGCATCCCCTCCTACTCGCGGGCCATGATCGACATGAGCATTGCGCTCCGCCAGGAGGGCCGTGCGAAGGAAGCCCACGAGGCCGCGCAGATCTCGCTGCAACACGGGGGCATGGTCCAAGCGTGCCCCATATACATGTTCTCCTTCGCGATCCTCGCGGCGGTGTCCGCCGGCGAACTCGATGGCGCCGACAACCTCCTGAAGCAGTGGGAGGATAACTACGGTGGACCGGACCACTGCGCCCGCCAGGATCTCGGCTGGCAGATCGCCCTCTTCGGAGGAGACTACGACTGGGGGCTGACGCAGGTGGACCAGGCCATCGCGGAGGACCCCAGCGCCATCGGGTATGTCGATACGAAGGCCTACCTGCTCTACAAGAAAGGCGACTACGAGGAGTCCCGCAAGCTGTGCAACGCGCTCATCGACGCGGGCGCCGGCGGGTTCGCCATCGGCTACCTGGGGCTGATGCACGCTGCTGAGGGTGATCGGGAGAAGGCGCTCGAGTGCCTGAGCAAAGCCGAGGTGCCCGCGGCCGCTGCTGATGCGTACTTGCCGCCCGAGTTCGAGGAGGTGCGGCGGAAGCTGGAGGCTGAGCGGGGCCAGACGTAGCGGATGCGCAGCTGCGCATTCGTCCGCGAACGGGAGAGGAGAGGTCGGAATGGCGAACCGGGACGGAGCAGGCATTCTAACCTACGCTGGGGGCTTCGCGGGGGTGCTGATCGCCGGCTTGCTGAGGCGCGATCCGCTCCCTGCTGTCGGGGCCATCGTGTTCGCCGTAGGGCTCGCGCTGGTCATGTACGTCCTCGAGCGAAGATTCCCCGTGCTGCGCACACGGGTGCCCGGACATGCTAGGCTGAAGCTGGGTCCCGCGCGACTGACGATTCCGCTGGGAGCCATCATCATTGTCGCCCTGTCGTGCGTGTTGCTTCTGCTAGTGTACTGGCGGTTGTACGCGGCGTGAGCGGGCCGTCCGGCTGATGGTGAGTTGGCACCACTGAGTTTCCCGGCAGCACACCCTGGTCATCGGTTCGCGCCGCCACAACAGGGGGTATGGCAAATGAGGACACCGAACTGGCGTCGGCGGGTTCTCCTGGGGTTGGCGCTCGTGCTGGGACTGGCGGCACTTCCCTTGGCGTTGGTGGCCTGCCTCTTCCTGCTCAACAGCGTCAACCCACTGCAGATGGCATTCCTGGCGAGCTTTGACGTCGTCAACGACAGCGGCCAAGACGTCTGGGTGACCCCGATCGGCATGTGGGAGGGCGCCGGCGAATACGGGCCGCTACCCAGGTACCGCGACAGGTTCCCGCCAGCCGTATGGGTGGGCCCCGCGTCGGACCTTGCCCTTGCTCGGAACGCTCGACTGAAGATCACGTACGACTACGATGACATCAACTTCAGGCACATTCTGGTTCGTGCCGCGTCGGGCGATGTCTTCATTGTCGACACCGACAGGAGGGGTTCCCTCCACTTGTGCTACGGCCCGCAGCAATCGACATACCGCATACCCCCGCTGGCCGAGCTGTCAGGGGCGCCGGCGGAGCTACTGCCATGTGTCAACGGCGACAGCGTGTCGTATTCAGGTGCGAAGCAGTATCCTTGATGGAGGGCGTGATGGTGAGGGTTGCCGAGATGCCCACGGGACAGTGGACGCGCCGCTGGTCGGTCGTCGGCGGGCTTCTGCTGGTCGTCAGCGCCGTGTCTCTGGGCGCGATGGTGGTGGGTGGCCTCAGCCACTTCGCAGCGTTGTGGCGAACGCTGACGAGTGCCCAGGCGGCGGAAGACAGCCTCGCGGTATCTTGCGCCGTGCTCGATGTCGCGGGGCCCATTGCGGCACTCACAAGCCTCGCGTTTTGGACCGCGATGCTGCTGCACGCAGTGGCCTGGGCGCAGGGGTCAACGTGGGATGCAGGGCGGTGGGTGTGGGTCATCGTCGTTGGAGCCACCGGGTGGTTCGGGGCCGCGGCGTACTACGGATGGCGGATCCACCGGTCACTGAGACCAACGGGGCCGCCGTCCGCACCCGCAGCCGAGATCGCGACGGGAGCAGCAACTACGCTCCCGCCAAAACCTGATCGGCCGTCAGCAGCGAAGCCCTGTCTGCTCGACACTCCTGTTGGCAGATACGCCACGCTGCCGCTTGCCCTACTTGCGGCGGCATCCACTCTCTTCTACCTGATCTGCTTCTTCGCCAGGCCGGAGCTGCTCTTCGAGTTCGGCGCCGTCGGACGAGCCCTCATCGGGCTGGCGGTCGTCTTCTGGGCCCTGATGATCGTGGATGCCGTCCAGCGACTCAGCCGCGATACACAGCACTCGCGTCTGCAGTGGTTGCTTGCGGTGCTGCTCACCGGGGTCTTCGGGGCGGTCGCGTACTATGGATGGCGAGTCGCCCGGGGATGGGAGGTGGAGAGTGTCCGACAAGCCCGACCGTGACTATTGGGTTCTGCGCTGGTACATCATCGTCCCTCTGTCATCGGCGGCATGCATCGACCTGCTGGCCTACCTGGTTGTGAAGCTCTGGCAATACCCGCCGGAAGAGGCCCGGGTGCTCTTGGGACACGCTCTCGTTGGGGCTGCACTCAGCGTCCCATATAGCCTGGTGGGCCTGTGGGCAGTGCGTCGCTATCGCGCCGAACACATCCGCGTGTTGCGTATGACCTACATCGAGCGGGTGGCGAACACGGTGGGTCTGCTGAAGCTGAGCTGGCCATGTCTGGTCTTCATCGCGGTGCTCGCTGTCGCGAGGGCCGCGGTCATAATCGCGTACGACCTCCCTCCCAGGGCGTATGACCGTCCTCTATGGCACGTTGCGTATGGTGGATGGCACATTGCGTATGGTGGGTTGCTGCTGTGGAACTTGCTGGCGTGGGGTCTCCCGATTGCCGCCAACGAGATGGCGCGTATCAGGCGCGAGGCGCTCGGAAAAGACGCTGGAGGTGGAGGTGGAGGATGAGGACGCCGGATGGCAGGCCTGGGAGAAGATCGATAGGGCCAGCAAGGATGGTGAACTCGAAGCGGGCGCAGCAGCAGAGCTCGCCGGCAAGCGCCTGGTCGAGATGACGCTCGATGACATCGGTCACCTCGCCGGGCCACCTCAGTCGAACGAAGGCTTGGCTAAGCGCGACGCCGGGGAAGACGAAGGGCAAGGCTGAGAGCGGCCTGGATCATGATGCGCGAGTGGCGTGCAGGAAGTCGGCGAGTGAGCTGATCCTTCGTCTTCGGCGTTCGCGCCGTGTGTCGCGCAGGCAGCGATGCAAGCGCGCCATCCAGTAGGGCCGAGGGCGGGCCACAACCAAGTACGGGAGTGTGTGCGCATCATGGCCCCACATGTGCGTGTTGACAGCTACACCTTGCGCTGGTTCATCATCTTCCCTCTATCGTCGGCGGCGGGCATCGACCTGCTCGCCTACCTGGTCGTGAGGATCTGGCAGTACCCGCCGGACGAGGCACGGTCGTTGTTGGGCCATGCGCTCGTGGGCGTCACGCTCAGCGTTCCATTCGGCCTGATGGCCCTCTGGGCAATGCGTCGCTACCGCGCCGAACACATCCGCGTCTGCCGCATGACCCCCATCGAGCGAATGGGGAACCTGCTGGGTCTGAAAGCCGTCTGGCCATGTCTGGCCTTCTACGTGGCTCTCATTGTCGGGAGGGGCACCGTTGGCATAGCCTTCGATCTCGTTCCAGGGCTGCTTGACGGCCCGCTGTTGCTGCTCAACTTGTGGTGGGGCCTCCCGATCGCCGCCGGCGAGGTGGCGCGGATCAGGCGGGAGGCAGGATTCGTTCAGACAGACCATTGATGGCAGCCCCGGGAGGGTTGCTGAGATCGAGGAGGGCGATGGGCGTCATGCCAAGACTGAACGTGATCGTGTTCTGCCTCGCGGGCGCGGCTGTGGCCGCTGTGACAGGCTGCGGCAAGCGCCAGCAGACGAGCCAAGTGACGCCACCGTTGCGCGAGTCGCCGAAGGCGCAAACGGCAGCGCCCGTCGATGCCGTCGGCCGGGCGCTCTGGCCTGAACTAACCACGGTGCAGTTCCGCGAGCGCTCTCGGCATGTCGGCCTCCGGACGGAGGGTGCGGAGGTGACATTCACCGTCGACGGAGCGCGCTGGCGGCTACATGAGGCTGAGCCACCGGCCGAGGTGCCGGACGTCGCAGCCACCGGCGAGCTGCTGGCGAGCGTCGAGGGCGAGGTCCTCTACCCGGGCAAGTTGGCGGACCTCCTGGGGGCCCTGCCCGTGCGCGCCGTGACATACGAGTTCCGGAACGAGCGGGAGGCGCCGTTGATCGCCGCGCTGCGAGAGGAGGGCTGGGAGCCGCGACAGCTCGTGGAGGAGGAACGTCAGCGGACCGCCGAGGGGTCGCGCACGCACCCCACGCCCGCGAGCAGTAGGCTGCTACCGCCGCCGGCATGGCCGGGCCTGGCCGAGGATCCTCCGTCAATGGTCCGGGGTGAGCTTGGCGGATGGATCACACTCACCCTTGTGCGCGAGGGCCCGAACGGAGCAGTCCTCCAGTTGATGTCCTGGGACACCGGGGCGATTCCGACGACACCCCCGCCCCAGTGAGCGGGGACTCGCCCGGTTGGCGCTTCGGAACTGACGGGTGTGTGCGCAAGCGGCGTTGGCAGACGCGGAAGGGCGAGGTGATCGGCATGAAGACCTTGGTGGGTATCCTTGCGGCGATGGTGGTGGGATTGGCCATAGCCGTCGTCGTGCTGGCGATGGGGGGCCGCGAGCCCGTGCAGAGGTCGGCGCTGGAGCAGATGGTGCCGCCGGCCCCCGTGACGTACAGGCTCTTGCCGGACGACGAGCTGGTCGTCTTCTACTCTATGGCACCGCTTGATGAGGGCTTCCTCTCTCCCGCCCCGGACGCGGCGGGCGACAACGGCATGAACGTTGTGCCGCTGGAGGGGGGCGCGCCAAGGAAGGCGTGGGTGTACATGGCGTTTGGCGAGAACGAGCCCAGGCTGGCTCTTGAGGCGCCGTAGACGTCGGCGGGAGGGACGACGTTCCACGCGGCGCCGGGGCCATTCTGTCTCCCAGGGGATGCCCCAACGCAGCTATCGACCACCGTCAGGAACTGGCTGGGCGAGGCCAGTCGCGAGTACCCTCGCAACAGCGAGGGCGGCGAGGAGCAGAGCGCATGATGATGGCGAGTCTCTGGGTAGCCATAGTGCTTGCCTTGTTGGCGTTGTTGTGCCTGGTGTCGCTGCCCGAGGAATGCTCGGCGCCACGCGGCTCCACGCCCCCCGACGTGCCGCCTTCTCCGCTCGCCGAGCCGTCGCCGAGCGGCCCGGGCCCCGATGTCGCCTTGCCATGGACCACGCCCATTGCCACAGCCCTTGCAGCGCTCGTAGGAGAGTCCGCGATGGTCGTATACGAAGTGTACGTTGGTTACGTCCAGCCCGCCATGGTCGGAGGCATGGCCTTATGCATCGTGGACGACGTGTTGGCGAGCGCTCTTCGCGGGCTGGGCGCCGCCGTCGCCGACCGGATCAGGCCTTTGTGGCCATGCTGGGCGCGATGGACCGTTGGCATCGCTGTGGCGTCAGCGATCCCCGGGCCGCTCGAAGTCAGGACCGCGATAGGCCGCGGCCTTGTACCCGCGATGCAGGCAACGTCTCCTCACATCGTGTGGGGGGCGGCCATAGGGCTGGTGTTCGGCCTGGTTGCCAGAGGCCGGCACGGCCTGCTCTGGAAGCTCGCACTCGCAGGATTCG
>CBFDAZ010000375.1:0-5815 GCA_965602825.1 uncultured bacterium | reverse complement strand
TCGTGGCACTGCTCTCGATCGTCGTCGCCGGCGTGTTGGCGAGGAAGGGCGCGAGACGCACTCTCCGACAGGCGAGCATCTTCTCGGCCCTTGCGATTGCCCTTGCGGCACCCTGGTATGTGAAAAGCGCCATCTGGACGCGCAACCCCGTCTACCCGTTCGCGTACGAGGTCTTTGGCGGCAAGTACTGGGGTCCAGCTCAGGCCGCAGGCTACCGGGAGCATCAACTCGAGTTCGGTGTCGGCAGCCCTCCCCCGCGTGGGCAACGCGAGCAGATGGGACTCCTGTCGCGGACCTTCTCGGGGCCCCGGTCACCGGTCAACCTCCTCCTTGCGCCCTGGAATCTGGCGATGAAGCCGGCCAAGTTTGATGTGGTTACGGTGACCCCCTTCTATGCTGCTACTTGCCTGGGCATGGGCCCTCTGATCCTGGCTGCCTTCCCTCTCGTGCTCTTGAAAGGGATTCCGCGAGCAGTTGGCTGGTCACTCGGCCTGTTCATCCCGATGTGGCTCGGCTGGCTGACGCTGATGCAGTACAACCGGTATCTGCTCCCACTGGTGGTCTTCGCGGCTCTGCCGGTCGGACACGCACTGGCTGACGGTCTGCCTCGCCACGGGCTGGGGCGTTACGTCCCACGCGTCGTGGCTTGGACTTGGGGTGCCATCGCGATCGGCTTCGTCGTGTTCCATGGCGTGGCCGGAGGCGCGTGGTGGGCCGGCTTGGGGATCGCCGGCCGTTCGGAGTACCTCTCACAGCACTCCGAGTGCTACAATGTCTCGCAGTGGGTCAACACGCTCACCCCACCCACGGCGAAGATAGCGCTCTACTCTGAGCCGCGCGGGTTCTATCTCGACCGTGACTATGTCTGGGCTGAGCAGGGGCACAGCAGGTTGATCCGGTACGACCGCGTTTCCTCGGGAGATGATCTGCTCGGCGAGTACAGCCGGCTGGGAATCACTCACATCCTCTACCGAAAGCTACCAGGTGCACCCCCGGTCTTCGAGGAGCCGATGATCGGACGGCCGCTACAAGAGCTGGAGGAGGCTGGCCTGGTTAGCGTGATCGGACGCCCCCCTGGCGACTCATCATACGTGTTGCTGGCGATCGAGGCGCCGTGGGCACGGGACAGGGGCTCTGAGGGCGTTGACCGTCATGAGATGCGTCAGGCGGACCCGAAGGATCAGGGGCTGTCGTCCGCCCCATCCGGCGTGGGGTTCCTTCGTGCGAGCACCAGCATCATGTCCTTGGGGTCGGCGTAGACGGGCCTCTTGGCCAGGCCGGTCACGCGGAACAACTGTCCCAAGAGCCAGCCAAGGGCGCGTGAGTAGAAGCCGACGCGCTTGGCGAAGAAGCCGAGGGAGACGTGCTTCCCCGCGGTTCGCCGCCAGATGGGCTCGAAGCCCGTCCGCCGGAGAATCTCTGCCAAGGTCCGCGCAGTGAAGTACCACAGGTGCTCGTCGAGCTTCGCGTAGCCGATCCACCGTACTCTCATCAGACGGGCCGGGAGGCTGTCGGCGGCAGGCGTGGTGATGGCGAGGATCCCTCCGGGCTTCAGGACCCGTGCCGCGGCGACCAGTTCGCCCATCGGGTCAACCAGGTGCTCGATCACGTCGAACATCGTCACGAGATCGAATGATGCTTCGGGGAGATCGGCCTCGCTGAGCGTTCCGTGGTGCACCTCAATACCCAGTTCGCGGCGTACCGTCTCGGCGCAGAAAGGCGAGATCTCCAACCCCTCGGCATGCCATCCCTGTTCCCTCGCAGCCTTGATGAAGAAGCCCATCGCGCATCCCACGTCCAGAAGCCGGCCCTCCGCAACGCTGTGGCGAGCAATGAGATCGAGCCGCCTCCGGCACGTGCGCTCGATGTTCGCCCGATCGGCGGCGTAATCGTCGTAACCAAGGGACTGGGAATGCTCGCTCTGGTAGTACTCGGCATCGTATAGGCGAGCGATCGCCGCTGTGTCCACTGGCGTGACCACGCGCTGAATACCGCAGCTCACGCATCGCCCGATCGTGATCGCGTCGCGCTGCAGGACCGTCTCGGTAGGCGCTTCTCCGCAGAGCGGGCAACTCAACTGAACCTGCATCGAGTTCGTCCCCACTTCGGATGTGCGTCAGTTGCTGGCAGCAAAGGCTGGCCAAACATATCCGACCAGACAGATGAGGCTGTAGCCGACCAAGAACCCGGCGGCGACAAGGTAGGCCCGCGGCCTGAGCCGGCTCGGAACCCACGTCAGCGTGCCCACTGCCATCAGAAGCATCATCGGCGCGATGGCCGGGTACCAGTGCCGCATCTGGGCCGACAGGAAGATCGTGAGGTATTGCAGATGGGTCAGCACGATGCAGCCGAAGAACACCAGGCTCACGGCCAGCGCGCCTCGGCGGACATCGTCTAACTCCTTGCCCTGACGGATCGACCACAGGAACCGCAGCGCGCCGATGGTGATGAGCACAGACACAACACCGAAGGCCCAATAGAGTCCGCTGCTGACGGGGATATCCGTGTTGCCGAAGAGCCCCCAGAAGGTCTTGAACATATACGTCGCAACCACGTAGGAGTAACCGCCCACGCCGATGCCTCGCTCGGCAAACCACTCGACGTTCGGCGAGCCCTCGAAGTAGGCCTTGTACGCCTCCGTGCCCAGCGGTCCGCCGTAGATGACCACGTTGCGCCCGAACCACCAGCCGCAGACCGTCGCGCAGAGCGCCAGCGCCAACAGCCCCCACCTAACGTCCTCGCGCCAGGACCTCGTGCGGTGAGCGTGCAAGGCGAGAGCCACCGCCAGCGTGGGTAACAGCATGAGCGCGGTCATCTTGGAGAGGATCGCCAGCCCCACGCCCACCCCGCACAGCAGAGCTGAGCGCCACCCGAGCCTGCCCGCGCAGGGCAGGGCGACCAGCGGAAGGAGCATGACGGTGCAGAGGGCCTCGCCAAGGTTGTCGCTGTTGACCGAGGCGTTGATGAAGATGTGCATCGGCAGCAAGGCTGAGAGGGTGCAGGCGAAGATCGCGGTCTCGGGGCGAGTCGGCAGTATGCGGCGCGCGATGGCCGCCGTAAAGATGATGCCGGTAGCGCCACACAGCAGGCAGAACACGCGCATCAGGACAATGGCGACGTCCCGTCCGCCGTACGAGCCGGCAAGGTAGATGGGCGTGCAGAGGAGGTAGAACAGCGGCGGCTGATGCGCCTCGTAGAGGGAAGGAGACTCACCCAGCACAGGCAGCCCGTTGCCCGCAGCGACGTGTTCGACGTAGATGATGTGCGCCGCCTGGTCGGGCGCACCATCCGGAGGAACGATGGCGATGAACCAAGCACCAAACAGCATGTAGCCGCACAGAAGGGCCCACAGGGGTCTCTGGCGGACCGCCCACGCCAAGTCCTCGACGCAGGCCTGTCTTAAACTCGTGCCCGCGACGTCCGCAGCGGGCGACGGCTTCGCCTTTCCCATCAGCAAGAGCAACGTGGTGGCCGCGCGGTTGCGTTCCCGACCCGAAGGACACCTCGCCCCCAACGCATCAGCGAGGAGAAGGGAAACCGGGATCAGCCACACGGCGCCGCACTCGCGCGTGGCGTCCGATGAGTCCCGGTACTGCCCTCCGGCCTGCGCTGACTTCGCCGCGCACCGAGGGTCGCCCTGCAGCGGGCCGCGGATGCTGGGTGGTGCGGCGACCGGCCTGCTGCCGCTGACGGCATCCGCTGGGCCGTTGCGCCTGAGGGTTGCCCTCGGTTGACACCCCCTCGGTCGCGCCGTATCATGGCGGGAACCATCGGCCACAAAAGGGGGCTTGCTGGTGGAAGTCGTCATCTTCGTTGGCGGCCGCGGTACCAGAATGAGCACCCGGGAGCCGGCCATCCCCAAGGCCCTCTACGAGATCGGCGGGCGGCCGATACTGTGGCATGCAATGCAGCTCTACCAGGCTGCAGGGCACCATGACTTCATCCTGCCGCTCGGCTACCGGGGTTCGGAGATCGTTCGCTACTTCTCGGAGCGCCCACCCTACCTGGACGCTGACCTCCTGCTCGAGATCGACGGGGAGGAGCGACATGCGACGTACCTTGCGGGCCAGTCGGAGCGCATGAACATCAAGTTCGTCCGCACGGGAGTCGAGACCGGCAAGGGCGAGCGACTGCGCCAGATCGCCCACTGCATCGAGGGTGAGACGTTCTTCGCGACCTACGGCGACGGGCTGGCCGACATCGACCTGAAGGCCCTCCTGGAATTCCACCGCCGGCACGGCCGGATCGCCACTTTGACGGCAGTCAGGGCGCGGTCGCAGTTCGGTCACGTGGACATCGGCGACGACGGTGCCGTCCTCAAGATGGAGGAAAAGCCCCCGCTCCCGGGCTGGATCAACGGCGGCTTCTTCGTGCTTGAACGGCGGCTCTTCGACCACCTGCGCCCTGACGAGGAACTGGAGCCCGATTGCTTCCCCCGGTTGGCGGCCGAGGGCGAACTCGGCGCGTTCGTCCACGAGGGTTTCTGGGCCTGCATGGACACTGACAAAGACTATGTGACGTTGGACCAGATGTGCCGGTCCGGACGGCCTCCCTGGCAGACGTCGTAGCTGTCGGGCTATTGGTAGCAGGTATCAGCATGAAAGAAGACCTCTGGAGACACAAACGGGTCCTGGTGACGGGGGGCTACGGCTTCGTGGCTTCCCATATCATCGAGCACCTCGTCGCTGCCGGCGCCCAGTGCTTCACGATCGCCATCGAGCGCCCCAGTGAGTCGTACCTGATACACCAGGGCCTCGAATCCCGTATCACCGTGACTCTCGGGGATGTATCGGATCCCCGGGACGTCGGCCGTATGCTGGCCGAACACGAGGTCGAGGTGGTTCTCCACCTCGCCGCGCAGGCGATCGTCGGAGCGGCCAGCCGATCCCCGCTCTCGACCTTCGAGTCGAATGTGCGCGGGACGTACGTACTGCTCGAGGAGTGCCGCCGGCAGTGGCGAGACGGCGAGGGTCCTCTGCAGGCGGTTGTCGTCGCCAGCAGCGACAAGGCCTACGGCGAGCAGCCCAATCTCCCCTACGCGGAAGACCATCCCCTCAACGGCATCAACCCCTACGACGCCTCCAAGGCCTGCGCCGACATCCTGTCGCGCTGCTACGGCCACAGTTACGGTCTGCCCGTCGCGGTCACCCGTTGCGCCAACATCTACGGCCCCGGCGACCTCAACTTCTCACGCATCATCCCCTCGGTGATCCGGGACCTGGTCCACGGCCGGCGCCCGCTGATCCGTAGCGACGGCTCGCCCGTGCGTGACTACATGTACATCCAGGACGGGGCCGAGGCTTACCTGGTGCTGGCGGAGGCCCTGATGTCGGGTGTCGGCAAGGGGGAAGCCTTCAACTTCGGCACCGGAGACCCGGTCAGTGTCCTTGAGATAACGCAGGAGATCGTCGACGTGGCCGGGACGCCGGACCTGGAGCCGGACGTTCGCGGCGAGGCGGCCGGTGAGATCAGCCGCCAGTACATTGACGCATCGAAGGCCGCCTCCGTGCTTGGCTGGCGAGCGGCTACCGTACGCCGCGACGGCTTGCGGGCAACCTGGGACTGGACCGCCGCCTACCTGGCGTCAGACGAAGCCCCGAGATGAAACTATCCGTCATCATGCCGGTCTATAACGAACAAGGGACCGTTCTCGAGGTGTTGGATCGGGTCCGCGCGGTCGAGATCGACAAAGAGATCATCATCATCGACAACTGCTCTACTGACGGCACTCGGGAACTGCTCGAGCGGGTGGATTCGCCGGGTGTGTCGGTCATCTTCCAGACGGCCAACATGCAGAAGGGCAACTCGGTGAAGA
>CBFDAZ010000374.1:0-5852 GCA_965602825.1 uncultured bacterium | reverse complement strand
CGTTCCGCATTGAGGACGGGGCGATCGTGGGAGGCAGTCTCGAGGCTCCCGTGCCGCGCAACGAGTTCCTCTGCACGACCCGTCGCTACAGGAACTTCATCCTCCGGCTGGAGTGCAAGGCCGTCGAGGCCAACGGCGGGATTCAGTTCCGCTCAGAGCGCGTCCCCGAAAGCGCCGAGATGAAGGGCTACCAGGCGGACATGGCCAGCACCGGCGCGTACTGGGGTTGTCTGTATGACGAATCCCGGCGCGGGATGCTGGTGCAGCCCGACGTGGCCGAAGTCGAGCGGATCGTGAAGGGGGACGACTGGAACTCGTATGAGATCCGGTGCGAGGGCCCCCGCATTCGGCTGATCCTCAACGATCTGCAGACGGTGGACTACATCGAGACCGACGGCAACATGCCACTGACGGGCCTCATCGGGCTGCAGATTCACGCCGGCGGCCCCAGCGAGACGTGGTACCGGAACATCACCATCGCCGAGCTGCCGTAGGCCCCACCGACGCAAGAGCCCCGCCGTCGCTGGTGGGGCTACCTCGAAGGTCTGCTGACCCGCACGGTTCCAGCCGTTCGTGGGTCGGGTTTCCCAACCCGACGCCGTCTTGTTGAACCCATTCGCCTACAACGGCCCAGGGCAGGAAGCCTGCGTCGAGTGGCGGAAGCAATGAGGATGGTGTCACCGTGTTAAGATGACTCCGCGACGATGCCGCACAATCGGCCGCCGGGAGGGATGTGTATGACTGCTCAGGTCGCGATCACCCGAGAGCTTCTCGAAGAGGCCCCGGGGCCGTCCAAGTGCGTCAGCAGGAGCCAGGCATACGTTGGGAACGGCCTGAGGAGAATGGAGACGCGCAGCGTAACCAGCGAGTCGGACTTCGCCAATGAGCAGTACGTCCGATACTCGGAGGACAACGGCAGGAACTGGACCGACTGGGAGGATCGCTACCGGGAGACCTACCGGGCCCGAGGGGACATGGAGCTGATATCGAGCACGCCGGAGACGGGCATCTATAACCCCGTGCATGACCACTACGTGGCGCTCAATATGCAGCGGCTGTTCCTGGAGAACCACCACGAAAGCTACCGGAAGTTCTGGGGCGAGGGAGCCGACACGTTCACGGACCATTCGTTCCTCTGGGTATCTCGGGACCTGAGCGACTGGACGCGAGAGCTGGTGCAGTTCGAGGAGGGCGCGGGTTTCGACGAGGAGGATTGGGCGCGTGAAGGGTACGTTCACGTCAATGAGTCATACGCTGGGTGCAATATCGAGGTTCTGGAGAATGGCGACGTTGTCTTCCCCGTTGGCGCCAACGTCCGGGCCTGCTGCCGGATACTCGGCATAGACGTTATGGACGTCTTCCCTTCTTGCCCGCAGATCATGCACGGCCTCATCGTCTTCCGAGGCAGATGGCGGGAGGCCGAACAGCGCTACGAGCTGTCCGCCTCGAAACCCCTTGTCATCTCGGACCTCAAATCGTCGCGGGGTGTAGATGAGCCGACGATCATCGCCCTCAGAAGCGGCCGGATCGTGGTGGTGTTCAGGGGATCCAACGTGATCTCCGAGGGCTGGGGCACCCGGATGCAGAAGGGCACGCCCGCCCACAAGTGGTATACGTTCTCGGATGACGGCGGCAACGTCTTCGCCGATCCCGTCCCGTGGCACTTCGACAATGCGGAGGTGTTCTACTCGCCCGCCACGATCTCGCACTTCCTCCGAAGCACCAGGACGGGGAAGGCTTACTGGTTCGGGAACATCACGGGCCCCGAGGCATACGGCAACTCCCCCCGGTATCCGCTGGTGATGGCAGAGGTGAGCGAGGACACCGGGTTCCTCCAACGCGAGACGCTCACTGTCATTGATGATCGCGACCCCGAAACGGATTCGGAGAAGCTGCAGCTATCCAACTTCGGCCTGCTGGAAAACCGGGAGACCGGTGACATCGAGTTGTACCTGACGAAGCTCGGCGCCCGGCCCGAGGACATGTGGCGATCGGACGCCTACAGGTATAGAATCGTCCCGGCGTAGGGAGAAGCGCCCTCGCCGACGAGCAACCGGGCGAAGCCCGACCGCGGCTCGGCCTTCGCGCTTGGCCATGTGCCGAATGCTGCCTGAGGGAGGCGTTAAGACATGAACTGGCTGGCGCTCGTCGCAGTTCTCTCGATCCTCGCTTGCTGGTGCTCGAGCATCGTCGCAGAGGAGCCCATCGCGCCTACGCTATACGTAGGCACCAACGGCAACGACGCCTGGTCCGGCAGAATGCCCCGTACGAACGGCGCCAGGACTGACCGCCCCTTCGCCACTCTCTCCCGCGCTCGCGATGAAGTCCGCAAGCTGATGTCAGAGCCGCCGCCGGGGGGCATCATCGTGGAAATCGCCGGCGGCGAGTACCAGCTGACCGAACCCCTCGAGTTCTCACCTGAGGACTCCGGCGCCGCCGACTGCCCGATCGAGTACCGCGCGCGAGAAGGCGAGGCGGTGCGCGTCGTCGGCGGGCAGGTCGTCACAGGATGGGAGCGCGTTAGGGATCCGTCCGTGCTCGAGCGCCTGGCCCCAAACGGACGGAAGAGGGTCGTCCAGGCCGATATGGCTGCGCTCGGCATCACGGACCTACAGGGCATCAACAGCCCGCAGGTCTACCAGTCCGATCCGGGCCTGGAGCTGTTCTTCGACGACGAGCCAATGACGCTCGCCCGGTACCCAAATGACGGCTACATGAAGATCGTCGATGTGCTCGATGACCAGGGCTCTGTGATCGCTGGTCCCCAGGCCAGGACAGCCTCCCGGAAGCTCATCTGCGACGACCCTCGACCCGCTCGCTGGGCCGCTGAGAAGGAGGTGTGGCTGCACGGGTTCTGGGTGTGGGACTGGGCGGACTTGCGGGTTCCGCTGAGTGCGGTGGACCCGGACCGGAACGTCCTCACCCTCGGAGGTGGAGGCGAGGTCCGCAAGGGGCAGTGGTTCTACGCCGAGAACGTCCTTGCCGAGCTGGACACTCCCGGCGAGTGGTACCTCGACCGGGAGACCGGAATCCTGTACTTCTGGCCGCCTGGTCGCCTCTCGACCGGCAAGGCCGTTGTCTCCATCGTGCGCGACCTCATCCGGCTCACCGACGTCTCCTACGTCACGTTCCGCGGTCTGACCGTTGAAGCCGGACGCGGCAGCGCCGTCACGATCGAGGGCGGGTCGCACGTGACGGTTGCCGGATGCACATTCCGCAACATGGGGAACTGGGCCGTGCGCGTGCGAGACGGAACGGACCACACTGTCGTCGGGTGTGATATCTACCAGATGGGCCAGGGCGGCATCCACATCGAGGCGGGAGACCGGAAGACGCTCACACCCGCCGGGCATGTGGCGGACAACAACCACATCCACCACATTGCCCGCTGGGACCCCGTCTACCAGCAGGCCATCGCGCTGCTGGGTGTCGGCAACAGTGCGACCCACAACCTCATCGACAACGTCCCTCATATCGCCATCGGTTTCTCTCACAATGAGATGACGATCGAGTACAACGAGATCCACAGCTCGGTCTTCCAGTCCAACGACGCCGGCGCCATCTACACCTCGCCGCCGAGCGAGACGTGGTCGATGCGCGGCCACAGAATCCGCTACAACTACCTCCACAACATCCACGGCTTCGAGGGCCGGGGGTGCCACGGCGTATACCTCGACGACTGCTTCTCCTCGGCGGATATCTCGAGCAACATATTCTACGACGTCGCCAATGCCATCCTGATCGGCGGTGGGCGCGACAACCCGATGACCAACAACATGTTCGTCAACTGCGGGCGCGCGTTCCACATCGATGCACGAGGCCTCGGCTGGGCAAGCGCAGTCGGCACCTTCGCGACGAAGGAGCTCCACGACCTGAACTACACGCAGCCCCCGTGGTCCACTCAGTACCCCGAGTTGCTCGGCATTCTCGAAGACGAGCCACTCGCCCCCAAGGGCAACGTCATGGCACGCAACATCTGCTGGGGCACTCCCTGGGGCTGGACCGAGCCCAAAGCCGAGCCGTATGTGACGTTCGAGGACAACCTCATCGACGTCGATCCGCTCTTCACCGAGGAGCCTCCGGCGAGCTTCCGTTTGTCCGCCGAGTCGCCGGCACGCGATGTCGGCTTTCGGGCCATCCCCTTCCGTCGGATCGGCGTCTACGAGAGCCCGGACCGCGCCTCATGGCCCGTGACATCCGAGCTGCGCCGGGACCCTAAGCCTCCAGCCGCCAAGCCGAAGCCCGTCCGGAAAGCCGGCCCGCCGCCCAAGTTCGACATCCCCCGGCTGACGGGCCCCGTCACAGTGGACGGCGACCTCGCTGCCGAGGAGTGGTTCGGCCTGGACCGCGGCAAGGGGCTTGTGTTGCGCGAAGGCGTCAACGGAGAGAAGTGCAAGCTCCGCACCCTCGCATGGCTGGCGTATGACCGCGATGCCCTATACGTGGCCTTCGACAACGCTGTCGACGGGAGCATCCCGATGGGTATGGGCGATGCGTGGGGCAGCAACGACGCCGTCGAGGTCGCGCTGAGCAACGTCGCTCTGGGCGCGCAGGCCCCCATCATCGTCCTGCGCGGCTTCGCGTGCGGTACGTTCGTGTCCAGCCAGGAAGCCGGCGCGCCACCGGATGTCGCTCGGAAAGCCGGCGAGGGGGTAGCGTATGCCGCGAAGGTCATCGGCCCCGACCGTTGGCTGGCCGAGATGCGTATCCCCTTCGCGTCCCTCGGCATCGACCCGAGCACTGACAAGCTATTCCCCCTGAACCTCTCCGTCCGCAAGCAGGGCGATGATCCGTGGATCATGTGGCGCGGCACCGGCGCCTGCACGTGGGAGGTGTCGGAAGCCGGTCGCGTACGGTTCGTGAAGGCGTCGGAGGAGCGGTGACGTGGTCGACGCGGGGAGCCAGATACGGGAATGAAGACCGACGACGCGCGCCTGTGGCGTGCGGGCGAGCGCTTGATCTCGGGTCCGGCCGCCGGCCCGCAGGACCAGGCTGTCCTTCACCCGAACCTCTCCTACGGTGATTGCCATGTCCCGCTTCTGGCTCCCACTCGCCCTCTGCCTTGCCATCGTGACGTGTGCCGTCGCGGCTCCGTCAAAGCGTGGGCTGACGCTCTACGTCTCGCTATCCGGCAACGATGGCTGGTCGGGCAAGCTCCCGGAACCGAACCGCCGAAGGACGGATGGCCCGTTCGGGACCCTCCGGCGGAGCCTGGAGGCCGTCCGTGAAGCCCGCGCCAAGCCAGGCCCTCCGCAATCGGTGACTGTGCTGATCCGTGGAGGCACCCACGCCCTCCCGACGCGCTCGCTCGCCATCACCCCGGAGCACAGTGGCACGCCCGATTGCCCGACGACCATCGCCGCGTACCCTGACGAGCACCCGCTGCTCACTGGCGGCTGGATGCTCGCCGGGTGGGAGTCGGCTGCGGACGGCCTGGTGCAGAAGCAGATCCCCGAGGTGAAGTCCGGGGAGTGGTACTTCCGCCAGCTCTGGGTGAACGGGGAACGCCGCCCTCGCCCGCGTCTCCCGAAGGAGGGCACATACGCGCTTGCGGGCGGGGCCGAGCCGGAGAAGTCCGCCTTCCGCTACGGTCCCGGTCACCTTGAGGCCAAATGGGCCAATCGCGACGACATCGAGGTGGTCGTGCTGCAGCACTGGACGGAGGCCCGTCTGCACATCGCCGAGATTGACGAGGCCAAGCGCATTGTTACGTTCACCGGCGGAAGTTGGCGGCCGCTCTACTGGTCAACAGGCTACTACGTCGAGAACGTGCGCGAGGCACTCACGGAGCCCGGCGAGTGGTACCTGAACCGCCCCTCTGGCGTGCTGCTGTACAGGCCGAGCGAGGGGCA
>CBFDAZ010000373.1:0-5862 GCA_965602825.1 uncultured bacterium | reverse complement strand
CAACGGCATCTGGCAGTACATGCTCGCCGGGCGGGAGGAGTGGCTGGCGAAGCAGCCCTCGACGCCGGGATAGGGGCGTCCGCCGAAGTCTCGGAGCTAGATTCAAGCTTGCGCGGGTTCCACGGCGGGCTCTTCGGGTCGGGCTTCGTCTGTCCCCACGTCGTCGTCCCGCTCGGACCCCAGCACCTGCCCGTGCAGGTGGCAGAGGTAGCGGGCGGTGAGTATCGGGCCGGACGGCTCGCCCGGCCCGGCGGCGCAGGCCTCGGCGCTCCGGGCAAGCACGGTCAGGCCGGCATCCCTCATCTCGCGGGCAAGCCCGCGGAGCGTCTGCCGCGTGTCCGTGGTCAGGGATCGCCCCCCGCACTCCGCGAGGTGCTGAAGGCAATCCTCCAGCTTCGTCACGCGAGCCGCCACGTACGGGAGGCGAGTGGGCTCCGCCTGGGGCTCATCGGGTCTGCCTGGGCCATCCCCCGAAGGCAGGACGCGACGCCTCAATCCGGACAGCAACCGGCGGAAGCTGAAGCCCTTCTGCTCCGGCCGGAAGGCGAGGCTCAGGACCTCGCCCTTACGCTCCCCCGGGCGCAGCACCGACACGGGGAAGATGCTGATCCCGCCTGCACGTCGCACCAGGCTGCCCAGCAGGAGCCAGTTGCCCCCTTTTGGGGGACTCAGATTCTCCAGGGCCTCCACGCAGGGGCGGTTGACCGTCTCGTACCTCACCTCGATGGGCACGGTCTCGCCGTTCGCGTCCTGCAGCGCCCAGACAAGCGTCTGGGAGACTGGGTCGAAGACGCGCTGTCTCCAGACGGCGGGCCCCAAGACCACGAGGCCGTCGGTGGGCTTGCTTTCGCGCAGGCCGGACGGCTCCACCGAGGCCGCATAGGTCCGCAGATCGTGCCACTCGGTGAACGCTCGCGTCGCGAAGTCCAGGGCCGCTACCTGGGTCGGGCCCTCGATCTTGACCGAGCTCTTGGTGGAGGCCGAGAGGCGGCTGAGGTGGTTCCTCTTCGCCTTGCGCAATACGAACTGGCTTCGCGCAAGCTCGTAGGGCCCCCTCGTCCCTGACCAGGGGCCGGGCTGCTCGTAGCGCTGCGTGCTTCTGAACCCGATGGCATGGGCCTGCGGCCTGACGTCCGACCAGGTCAGCCATTCTCCGGCCCTGTTGTCCCAAAAGATGACGGTCAGGCCCTCATACCCGGACCGGGTCACCCACGGGTACGCCCCCACGCCGGCGAGCTTGAGGTCACCCGCGGCGGAGTACGAACTGCGCTCCCGCCCGATCAGATCGGCTGGCGGCGTGGAGGCGGCCTGCTTCGTCGCAGCACACAGCGCGTAGGCTTGCGCCATCGCCAGGAACAGCTTCTCTTCGCCGGCCTGGGCGTCGCGGTCTACCAGGCGACGGACCTCGTCCGCGATCGACCGCAGCGCCAGTGCAAGCCGGTGCAGCGCCGCTCCCTGCGCCGAGACGGCGAGGGTTGTATAGCGTTGCGCGATGGCGGCGGAGAGGTTGCTGAGCCCGACGCGAACGCTCTCCTCCATGAGCGCCTCGGCCGAGCCCGTCACCTGCCGTTGCTCCCGGAGCGCCGCCTCACTGACCTTCGCCTCGCGTGGCTTGTCGGGAGCGGCAGGCAAGCTGATTCCATGCGCCTTCTGGTAGGCGAACACGGCCGCCGCGGCCCATCGTTTCCGGTGGCGTGGCGGCGCGCCGTTCACGATTGCCGCATCCAGCCCGCCCGGGAAGAGGTGGCAGTCCACACCAGCGTCGCGGAAGGCAACGACGAGCGTTCGGTCCTCCGCGATCTCAGGAGCGACCCCCTCGTGGACGGTCGCCAGGGCCTCGCGCACAGCCTTCTTGCCGGCCCATTTGCTGATTTGATCGAGCGACAGGGCAAGGAGCGCCTCGCCCGCGGAGACTGCCTCGGGTGCGGGAGCGGCGGAGGGCGCCGGTTGAGCTTGCGCCTTCAGGTGCAGGCAGGCGACGAGGATATGGCGGCACGTCTCCTCGGCCGGGCACGTACAGGTGGCCTGTACCGGGCCTGTTTCGGGAATAGTGACCGTCTGGTCGCCGACGCGGACGGTCGCCCCGCCTTCCTCCGCCACCTCAACCTCGCCCACTTCGCCCTTCTTCAGGTCTCCCCTGGCGCGGCGCAGTAAGCCCTTGCTGGCCAGCGCCTCAAAGGCGCGGTCGTCAAAGCCGGCCAGCAGCGCCTGGAGCTTCTTCAGGCCATCTTCTCGCTCAGCCATTCCGCCAGCCTTCTGGGGGTGAGTGCCGCGATGTCCATTCCGCAGCCGGCCAGTTGCTCGGCCATGCGGCGGTCGTAGAAGGGCGCCGCCTGCTCGTCGAGTGCCGCCAGACCCAGCAGGATGACGCCCGCCTCGCGCAGCCTGCGGCACGCGCCAAGGAGGCGCTTGGGCGAAGCGCCCTCCTCGAAGTCGCTCAGGAGAATCAGGATGGTGCGCCTTGGGTTGCGAACGAGAGTCGCGCAGTAGTCCAGCGCCTTCCCGATGTCGGTTCCCCCGCCCAGTTGGACGTTCATCAGGACTTCGACGGGATCGTCCACGTGCTCGCTGAGGTCCACGATGGCTGTGTCGAACACGATCAGCTTCACTTCGATCAGGGGCAGCCCGGTCAGGATTCCGGCCATGACGGCGCTGTGGATGACCGAGTCGACCATGCTGCCACTCTGGTCGATGCAGAGGATCAGGTCCCAGCGGAGTCGGCGCTCGACGCGCGAGAAGAAGCGCACGTCGTGGATCATCAGCTTGCCGGTTTCGGGGTCGTAGTGCTTGAGGTTCTCGCGGATCGTCCCGCGCCAGTCGAGGTTGCGCGCGATCTTCATCGGGCTGCGTCGGAAGCGGTTCAGCCGGCCCAGGAGGGCCTGGTGGACCTCCTGCTGCAGCTTGCGGCGCAGCTCGTTGACAACCTCCCGGATGATCCGGCGCACTTCGTGAAGCACTTCACCCTTGATGTGTCCCCGGAAGCTGAGCAGGGACTTCAGGAGGTCCATGTTGGGCTCGAGGTCTCTGAGCACTTGCGGATCGTTGAGGAGATCGGTCATCTCGTACCGTTCAAGGGCGTGCTTCTCGATCCGTTCGATGGTCTCTTGCGGGAAGAGCTTGCGGACCTCGTTGAGCCACTTCGGCACGGTCAGTTGGCTCGGGTCCAGGGTCCCGCCGCGGCCTTTCTCCTGCCGCACGCCGCGCTCCGCGTACTCGCGGGAGTAGAGGTAGTCGAGGGCCTGGTCCATCCGGCCTCCGACCCCGCCCAGCAGGCCGGGCAACCGGTTCTCGGCGTACTTGCCCAGTACCAGTCGCCAGCGGCTGAGGGTCTCCTGGCTGCCGTCACTCATGCTCGGGCTCCGCGGCCCACGCCGCCAGTCCATCACGCTTCAGGATCGCCGTCACTTGTTCGTTCAGCCGGATCCCCTCGGCGAGCTCCGCTTCGGACAGGTCGTAATGGACGAGGTCGCCGAGGTCGCTCTCGCCATGAAGTCCGGCGACGCGGCCGGCCACAGTGTCGGTCTCGCTGGAGGTCAGATCGGCAAAGGCCAGCCTGAGTTCGGGCAGACTGCGGACGAAATCGTCGTGCGCCCACTCCCGGACGAGCTGATCTAGGCGTCCGAGCAGATCGGGCGATCGCCACGCTGCCGCCCGACAGGTCTTCATCAGGCCACGCAGGAAGCCGGTCTTTCTCGCGACGTCCGCGGTCGCTCCCTCGAGGAACCCGGCGAGGAGCCGGGAGAGCTGGTCGTCATCGAGGTCTCCCTCGGCGTAGAGCACCCCGGCCGCGCCGCCAGTGATCGCCGAGTGCTGGGCGGGCTTGCCCAGGAGCAGTCTGGTGCGAGTCAGGAAAAGCTCACGGTCCAACAGGCCATCCTCGTCTGCCGCCAGCAGCTCCCGCAGCACGCGAAAGCCATCGAGGGTGGCGCTGACGAGCTCCTCCGGGCAGTTCTCAAGGTCCTGGATCAGGTACGTTGCGTGGTTGTAGGCGGCCTTCGCACACGCGGGAATCTGAGTGAGATTCTGCGCCTCAAGCGGCTCCCGGGAGTGCCATACCAGGACGAGCTGGTTGAGCCCCTGGACGAGAGAGACAAACGACGGATCATCGGTGACCGCAGAGCTGATGGCGTCCAGCACGTGCGGCACATCGGGGTGGAGACCCATCCGGCAGGCGCGCACCAGGGCCGCCACGGCTTCGGCAGCGCTGCGTGCCTTGCCTTCGCTCTCGAGGGCTTGGATCTGCTCGAGCAGCAGGTTGAGCGTAGCATCCCTGACGGTCGAGCCGTACAGAGCCTTCTCGATCAGCGTGCTCTCGGTAAGGGGCGACCAGCAGTATTCCCATATTTCCTGGACGAGATCCAGCCCACGTCCGGTGACGAAGTCCGGTCCCGAGATGAGATTCGCAAAGGGTACGCCGAGGTATTCGAGGGCGTGGAAGAGCCGGCTCGTCCGGCGATGGTTCGGGCGCCGGTAGATCTCCAGCGAACTCCGCCGCGGCGCGGTGTCGTTGAGGTCCAGCCGCAGCTCCTCCGCCCGCTGCCGAAAGTCCTCCACGATGGGCGGCACGCCCGCCTCCGCCGGGAGTTGGCCGATGGCAGTGCCGGAGAGAACCGTGTGCACGCAGCGGAGGATCTCGAAGCCCTCGGCCTCGAGGCTGCCCTTCACATAGCAGCTTCGCACCGCATCGAGCAGATCCTCACGCGTTGGGCCCGCATGCCCGCGAAGAGCCGCCAGACCCTTTGCATGCTCGAGCGCGGTAATCTCGTCGGCCGCCGAGAGGCTGACCGGCATGTCACGCTGACGGATCGTGCGACCCAATTCGACCAGAAGCTCGGTGGCCGTGGCCAGGAAGGGGTCCGCATCGTGGTAGCGCTGCCATAGCGAGTGATAGTAGCCGGGCGACGGCATGCCGGAGGCGTAGCCGTTGAGGGCGTCCAGTTGGTCGTAGCTGAAGCGCGTGAGCAACGTCTGCTCGTCGCCGCGTTTGCCACGGTGTCGGCCACGGCGCAACCGCCCCTTGCTGACCAGTCGCGGTAGAGCGACGGTGTGGAGTCCACCGGTAACGACCACGACGGGCCCGTCACCACCCACCTCGGAACGGGCCTGGCGGATGCCCTGCGCCATGGCCGACTCTCTCGCTAGCGTGCCGTCAGCCTCCAGCACTTCATCGGAGAAGTCCAGCCGGGCCATGTAGCAGTACGCCGCCACATTGCGCATGAACTCCGGGGTAGGCATGTCGGCGGCCCGGACCTCGAAGAGGTGATCCCAAAGCTCGTCGTGATCGCGGCACCCGGTCCTGGCAGCCAGGCGCTGCACATAGGCGCTGCGCTTGAGGTGCACTTCCTCGAGCAGCGACCGCATCTTCGCGCCCGGCTCGGCGCGCGTCTGCAGATCGCGCACTTGAACTTGCTCGGCGAAGGTCAGATCGATGAAACGCAACTCGGCGCCTACCTCCTGGCCGACGCGAAGGGCGACCAGTTCGGGCGAGTAGTCGCAGAACGGGTAGTAAGCCGCTAACCGCGGCGGAACGGCGGGATCGTCTTTGGCCTGTCGGTCAACTCCGATTCCCGGGCCGGCGTACGTGCAGTAGATCGCGAAGGGTGCCTTGGCATCCGGATGGAGAAGGAGCGGGGTCTTCTCCATGAAGTCAGACGGCCCCTCGATGAGGATCGCGGCCGGCCGGGTGTCGCGAATGAGCCGGGACAGGTGCCACGCGCAGGCGGGGCTGTGGTGGCGAATGGGGAAGAAGACGAGGCGGTCAGACTGGAGACTGCTGAGTAGCTCCTGCAGTCCGGCGTCCGAGGGGATGTGCGGGTCTTGAGTCATCGGTGTGGTTGTTCACCTGGGAAGCCTGTCGCAGGT
>CBFDAZ010000372.1:0-5867 GCA_965602825.1 uncultured bacterium | reverse complement strand
TCAGGAGGCAGAAGTACGCCGCCATGTTGGCCTGGGTGCCGGTCACCAGTTGCACGTTGGCATGGTCGGAACGGAAGAGCTCATTGGCGCGGTCGATGGCTAGCTGCTCGATGATATCGCAGTTCCCGCACCCGTTGTAGTAGCGCCGCCCCGGGTAGCCTTCGGCGTACTTGTTCGTCAGCACGCTCCCGGCCGCTGCCATCACGGCCCGGCTCGCGTAGTTCTCTGAGGGGATCATCATGAGCGACTGCTGCTGACGCTGGACTTCGGCATCGATGATCCTGGCGACCTCGTGGTCCGCCTGAAGCAGCGTGTGATTGATCATGTGCACCAGACCTCCCGGTAGAATGCGTCACAGGCACTCGCCGGCAACTGGCCAGCAAGACGCCCTCAGGGGCGCCTTTCACCCGGGGTCCCGCCCCACGCTGCCCCCGCCATCGGGGAAGCCGGCCACGACCTCTCAGTCGCCGGCGTGGAGCGGGCCGCGTCTGCAACCGCCGCGTGCCCGGAGGGGGGGAATCATCATCGTAGAATCAGTCCATCAGCCGAGGTCGTAGGCCTGCCGGCGCTGCGTCAGTGCCGGAAGTGCCTCATGCCGGTCAGCACCATCGCGATGCGGTGATCGTCTGCGGCCTGGATCACTTCCTCGTCGCGGACCGAGCCGCCCGGCTGAATGACCGCCACGGCGCCCGTTGCGCCTGCCGCCGCGTCAAGACCATCTCTCGCCGGGAACATCGCGTCCGAGGCCATGACCGAGCCCTTCGCCCTCTTCCCCGCTTTCCGCGCCGCGATGACCGCCGAATCGACGCGGCTCATCTGGCCGGCTCCGACCCCGACCGTCCGCGTGCCCTGGCAGAGCACGATGCAGTTGCTCTTGATGTGTTTGGCGATGCGGTCGGCGAAGATCAGCGACTTCATCTGCTCCGGCGTGGGCTTCTTCGCCGTCACGACCTGCATGTCGCTCGGAGTCGCCGCCCCAGTGTCCTCATCCTGCAGCAGGATACCCCCCGGCACTTTTCGCAGGTCGTAGTCCTGCTCGTCCCACCCCGGCCCGTAGAAGTCGGACAGCTCGAGAATCCGCAGGTTCTTGAGCCGCTTGAGCGTCTCCAGCGCCTGCGGCTCGTAGCCCGGTGCGATGACCACTTCCGGGAACGCGGCCAGGATCACCGACTCCGTGTCCCCCGTCTCCTCCCGGTAGCGGGGCTCGATGACATCGCTCAGATGGTCGCCGTTGCCAACGAGCTCGGCCGTCTCCGCATCCACCACCCGGTTAAGTGCAATGACCGATCCGAACGCCGATACCGGATCGCACACCCAGGCATCCTCATACGCCTCCCGCACCGTCGCGGCCGAGGCGGCGCCGCACGGGTTCAGGTGCTTGATGATGATCGCCGTCGGCTCCTCGAAGTCCCGTGCGGCCTTCAGCGCGGCCGTCGCATCGAGCAGGTTGTTGAACGAGAGCTGCTTACCGTGGTGCTGCGTCGCTCCCGCGATGCCGGCCTCCGCTGCTCCGACCTGCCGGTACAACGCGCCCGCCTGGTGTGGATTCTCGCCGTAGCGCAGATCATCGCCCACCTTCTCATACCAGGGCGTGAAGACCCGAGGGAACTTCGACTCAGCCTCATCCACGACTTGCTCTGCCAAATAGCCCGCAATGGCGCAGTCGTAGCGGGCCGTGTGAGTGAACGCCTCCAGCGCCAGCTCGCGTCGTGTCTCAAGCGACAACTCCCCATTGCTCGCCCGCATCTCGTCCAGGACCGGACCGTAGCGCTCCGGGTTGCAGATGACCGCAACGGAGGCGAAGTTCTTGGCTGCCGACCGGATCATCGAGGGTCCGCCGATGTCGATCTGCTCGACAGCTTCCTCCAGCGTGACATCGGGCTGGGCGATCGTGGCCTCGAACGGATACAGGTTGCAGACGACCAAGTCTATCAGGTCGATGCCATGCTCGGCCGCCTGGGCGAGGTGATCTTCGCTAGACCGGACGCAGAGCAGGCCGCCGTGGATCTTCGGGTGCAGCGTCTTGACGCGGCCATCCATCATCTCCGGAAAGCCGGTATAGTCCTCGACGGCAGTCGCCTCGACTCCGGCTTCCTCAATAATGGCCTTCGTTCTGCCAGTAGACAGGATCTTGACACCGAACTCCGCCAGACCCTTGGCGAGGTCGTCGATCCCCGTCTTGTCGTACGCACTGATGAGGGCTACGCGGATTCCCGGCACGGGGGCTCCCCTCCCTGCAATCGCGAAAAACAGTCGCCGGGGCCGGGCGTGCCCCAGAGCGACTGCTGCCGGATTATAGTCGTTTTGCCGGAGCGTGTCAAAGATGGCGCAACCGGCGCAGAGCGCCGCCGATGGCCGTGTGCGCTCGTCCCGTGGAGGGGTTGTCCGTGCGGTGCTCGAACCAGGGAACCAAAGGCCATCCGTTCGGCCTGTCGGGACGACTGGACAAGCCAAGAGCGCCTACAGCGATGGAAGACAACCCAGCACACCGGACGACGCCTGTGCACCTTCGACCGTGGGTGCGCTGGGGCATCTACGTCACGTTCGTGGGCATGTCGTTGGCCTACAACCTCATCATCCCTCCGGGCTACGGGCCCGACGAGCCGCGCCACGAGCGGTACTACCAGTACATCCTGGAAACCGGCCAACTCCCCAGAGACGAGGCCACGACAGGGGCCATCGTCCATCACCCGCCACTCTACTACCTCTTCTGCGTGCCGGTCTATGCTGCCTTGCGGCCTTTGGGAGCGGCCTACACCTACCCGATGCGCCTCTTCTCAGCCGGGCTGGGAATCATCGCCATCATCGCCACGTATCGCACGCTGCTTCTGCTGTTCGACGGCCGACAGAGCGTTGCCCTGGCCGGCGCGGCGAGTGTTGCCGTCTGGCCGCACTATCAGCTCATCTCCGCCGTCATCAGCAACGACATGCTCGCATCGGTCTGGGGCGCGCTGACCCTCTACATGGCCGTATCGATCGCGCTGCGCGGCGCCACACTGCGCCGCTGCGCTCTGGCAGGCGCGTTCCTGGGGCTGGGTTGCTACACCAAGAGTTCGGTCCTGGCACTGGGAGTAGTGTGTGTTCCGGCGCTCATCGCGGGCGGGCTGAGGCCCAGTGAGAGCACGGAAGGCCAGGTGGGCCTTTCGCGCGGCCGCCTGGATGGGGACACCCTCTTCAAGGGCGCCTTCGCCGCGGGAGTGGCCTGGCTGGCGGCCGGAGGCTGGTGGACCATCAGCTTCGTATTGACCTACGGACGGCTCGACGTCGATCCGCCCTGGCCGCTCTATACGTGGCCCAATCCCGCAGTGGGCGCGCGTTTCGTCCGGGGCGTCTGGGGGCTGTTCCGATCGAGTTGGATCCAGGTGGATTGGCTGCCCCCCTCTACACGGTTACCTGTCTACGTCGCCCTGGCCGCCCTGGCGACACTGTCAGCCGTCGGGCTGGTCAGCCTCGTGGTTCGGCGGGCTCGCGACGGACAGCCCCGGAAGGCACTAGCGCTCCTCATCCCGGTCCTCGGGGCCTTGGCGCTCTACCTGGCGCTGCTACACAACTCCGTGTTCATCAATCCGGGGCGATTTGAGGGCGGGAGATACTGGCTCCCGGCGGTCTCAGGGTACGCAGGGCTGTGGCTGCCTCTCATGTCGGGCATTCTCGGCAAGCGATGGTGGTGGGCTGCGTTGGCCGGGTTGTTGGTTCTTGTCGTGTGCAACGGCCTATCCTACTACTGGATGATCTCGTATCTCAACCCAACCTATGGCCCCAAGTGAAACCGGCCGTTCGGAACTGCCGGTCGTCGTCATCGGTGCCGGGCCCGCCGGGCTCGCCGCAGCGATGGAACTGGACCGGCTCGGCCTGCCGGCCATGGTCTTTGATGAGCTACCCATTCCCGGCGGGCTGGCGCGGACGGTTCGCTTCGACGGCTACCGCTTTGACCTCGGCGGCCACCGATTCTTCACCAAGATCGGCGAGGTCGCCGACCTCTGGGAGAGCCTGCTCGGCCGGGACTTCCTGGTCCGGCCGCGACTGTCTCGGATCTACTACCAGGGGCGCTTCTTCAGCTACCCGCTCAAGCCGGGCGAGGCCCTCCGCAACCTGGGGCTGAGAAGATCGGTCGGCATCCTGTTGAGCTACATCGGTGCCCGAATCCGCCCCCAGAAGCCGGAGGACAACTTCGAGCGCTGGGTCAGCAATCGGTTCGGCCCGGCTCTGTACCAGACGTTCTTCAAGTCCTATACCGAGAAGGTATGGGGCGCCCCCTGTTCGCAGATCGGCGTGGAATGGGCGGCCCAGCGCATCAAGGATCTCTCCCTGGCCAAGGCGGTGCTGAGTCGCCTGAATCCGCTCAAGGCGCGCGGCCCGGCAGCGGTCAGCTTAATTGAGGAGTTCCGCTACCCCAGGCTCGGCCCCGGGATGATGTGGGAGGCCTGCGCGAGGCGAGCGGAGGCTGCGGGTCACCGGTTGCTGCTGAACACACAAGTTCAACGGCTGAGGCACTCCGATCACGCCATCACGGCCGTTCTGGGACGCAGCCCGGAGGGACAGCGCGACGAGCCATGCACCCACGTCATCTCCACGATGAGCCTGGGCGACCTCGTCGCTGCGCTGGACCCCCCGGCCCCGGAAGATGTGCGCGAGGCCGCATCGGCCCTGAGGCATCGCGACTTCCTGACCGTTGCACTGGTGGTCGATTCGCCTGCGCTCTTCCCCGACAACTGGATCTACGTGCACGATCCCAGCGTTCGAGTGGGCCGCATCCAGAACTTCAGGAACTGGAGCCCCGAGATGGTACCCAACGACCGTGAGACCGTCATTGGGTTGGAGTACTTCTGCAACGAGGGCGACGAGCTCTGGTCGGCCCCGGATGACTTCCTGGTCAGCCTTGCGACCGAGGAGATCCGAGGCCTCGGGCTACTGGGGGACGCAGCGATCAGCGAGGCTTGTGTCGCGCGATCCAAGAAGGCGTACCCGGTCTACGATCCCGGCTACCGGGAGCGGCTGGCCGTCGTTCGCGACTATCTCAGCAGCTTCTCCAACCTCCAGACCTGCGGCCGTAATGGCCTCCACCGCTATAACAACCTGGATCACTCGATGCTTACCGGGCTGTATGCCGCCCGGAACGTGACGGGTCAGGCCCGTGACGTGTGGGCGGTCAATGTCGAGGAAGCGTACCTGGAGGCGGACGCGTGACGGAGGACTGGCCCTGAACCTGCGTGTTGTGACCGAGAGTGAGGGGAGTATCCCGCGGCCACGCACGCTCCACCTTCGCAAGCCGCGACACCCGAAGGGAGATCCCCACGCGTGACGCGCAAGGAACTCAACCTCGCCATCTTCGAGAGGACTACCGACGCCGTTCTCTGGCAGCCGCGCCTCGAGACGTGGATTGGCCACCACCGCGCGGAGGGCACATTCCCGGAGCGCTACCGCGACCTCGACTACTTCGGCATCTACGATGAGCTGCGCTGCTCGGTACGGTATTCCGCATCAGCCGGCATCGAGACGTACGAAGATCCTGCCGACATCGTCCGCACCGGGGAGCAGCAGGGCGACAAGTACGTGGAGACCATCAAGAGTGCGAACGGCACAATCACCCGGGTCCACCAGGACATCTGGGAGGACGGCAAGCTCAGGAACCGCCGCATCTCGGGCTTCCCGGTCCATACCCCGGATGATCTGCGCGTGCTCATCGACATCGTCGAACGCACCCAGTACCGCGCCAACCAGGAGGCCTTCACCACGGCTGCCGGCCGCATGGGCCACCGCGGCGAGCCAACGATCTTCCTGTCAAGCTCCGGCTTCACCGACATGATCAAGCACTGGTCCGGCCTGCCCGACACCTACTACCTGCTGACCGATCACCAGGACCTCGT
>CBFDAZ010000371.1:0-5871 GCA_965602825.1 uncultured bacterium | reverse complement strand
AAAGGCTTGACCGACCGGCGCGAATCTGCTAAAGTTTTCCTGGCTAGGATTAGGCTAGCTGGTCCCAAACTGCTCTTTGCTAGAAACAGGCCTTGCTGAGCAGACCGCCTTTCTCGGGTCGAGCTGCCAGCGTGTTACTAGCGAGTGCCAGAGAAGGAGGTGTGTTCAGATGGCAACCGGTAAAGTCAAGTGGTTCAACGACAGCAAGGGCTACGGCTTCATCGAGTGTGAAGGCAGCGAGGACGTTTTCGCGCACTTCTCCGCGATCGCGGGCGAAGGCTATCGCAGCCTGCAAGAGGGCGCCGAGGTCGAGTTCGACATCGTGCCGGACACCAAGGGCCCCCGCGCCGAGAACATCCGAATAATCGGGTAGTTGATACCCCTCAACGTTCCGTGAAGGCCTCTACCCCGCCAGGCGTGGGGGCCTTCGCACGTTTCGGGAGGTGGACCCGACGGGCTCTGTGGCGTCAGCCCCGCAGGCGGGCTGCCGCAGGCCGCGGGTCGCTCTCGTGTCCCAGGCACGGAAGACCTTTGCAGACTGCTTTGACAGACCGACCCGATTGTGCTATGCTCCATGAGCTAGGATTGGCGATGCCGATCCGTGGCTCCGTACAAGCTAGGTGAATACTTGCTGGGCAGACCGCCTTTTCTGGGTTTTGCTGCAAGGGGACACCAGCGAACACTGGAACAAGGAGGTTTGCTCAGATGGCTACCGGTAAAGTCAAGTGGTTCAACGACAGCAAGGGCTTCGGCTTCATCGAGTGTGAAGGCAGCGAAGACGTTTTTGCGCACTTCTCCGCGATCGAAGGCGAAGGCTACCGCAGCCTGCAAGAGGGCGCCGAAGTCGAGTTCGACATCGTGTCGGACACCAAGGGCCCTCGCGCCGAGAACATACGAGTACTCGGGTAGTCAATACCCCTCAACGTTCCGTAAGAGCCCCCACTCCGCCAGGTGTGGGGGCTCTTACACGTTCTGGGGAGGGGGGGACGCGAGGACTTCTGTGGCGTCAGCCCCGCGGGCGGGCTGTCGCAGGCCGCGGGTCGCTCTCGTGTCCCAGGCACGGAAGAACCTTCGCACGCTGCTTTGACAGACCTACCCGATTGTGCTATGCTGCACGGGCTAGGATTGGCAATGCCGATCCGTGGCTCCGTACAAGCTAGGTGAATACTTGCTGGGCAGACCGCCTTTCCTGGGTTTTGCTGCAAGGGCACACTAGCGAACACTGGAATAAGGAGGTTTGCTCAGATGGCTACCGGCAAAGTCAAGTGGTTCAACGATAGCAAGGGCTTCGGTTTCATCGAGACCGAGGGCAGCGAAGACGTCTTCGTGCATTTCTCTGCTATCCAAGGCGAAGGCTACCGCAGCCTGCAAGAGGGCGCTGAAGTCGAGTTCGACATCGTCTCGGACACCAAGGGCCCTCGCGCCGAGAACGTCAGACTAATCGGGTAGTTACTACCCCTCTACGTTCTGCAGAGCCCCTCGCACCACCCGGTGCGGGGGGCTTTGGCGTTCTGGGGGGGCAGCGAAGGCGTGCTTGGCGATGGCGGCGTCGAAGCTGGAACTTCAACCTGCGCGACGGCGAGGGGCACGAGGGATGACAGGGGTTGCGGGGAAGGGAGACAGCCATTGCTGATGAGAATACACACCACTGCTTTCGCGCTTGCGTTCGCGGCGGCATTGGCGACGCCTGCTTCGCCTGCAATGCCTCAAGGAGGCTCCCCGCTCATGGGTAGCATGAATGCCGTCCCGGCCCGGGCGCCGCTTCCCGTCATCCTCAGCACCGACTGCGGGACGGAGATTGACGATCAGTGGGCGGTGATCTACCTGGCGATCAGCCCCGAGTTCCAGGTGCTGGGGTTCCTGGGCAATCATGCGCGGAATGAGCTGACCGGGGAGAAGGCCAAGGACACCATTCTCGATGTGCTCGAGAGTCGGCTCGACATGGCTGAGCCTCCGCCGGTGTTCGCCGGGTCGGATGGGCCGCTCGAAGCGCCCGGTCAGCCGAACGACAACGAGGCGGTGCGTTTCCTGATCGAGCAGTCGAGGGCGTTCACCCCGACGGAGCGCCTGACTGTCCTCATCATTGGCTCGCATACGGATGTGGCCTCGGCGATCCTGACCGATCCATCGATCGTGCAGCGCATCCGGGTCATCATGATGGGCATCGACGACTGGCCGGGCGGCGGGGATCCCTGGAACGTGAGGAACGATCCGACGGCGGCGAGGGTTGTGCTCGATTCCGGCGTGCCGCTGGTGGTCGGACCGGGCGAGGTCGCGAAGCGGCATCTGTCCTTCACCACTGAGGAATGCCAGGCGCTGCTGCGCGATACGGGTAAGGCGGGAGCGTGGCTCGCGGAGTGCTTTGCGAAGTGGCCGCATCGGTTCGAGGTGGAGGGCCGGAAGATCTGGCCGATCTGGGACAACATCACCGTCGCGTATCTGCTCGGGTCCACCCGGACCATCGTCCACCACCGCCCGCGGATCGCGGAGGACCTGAGCTTTGACCACGCCGACCCGCAGGGGCAGCTCACGTGGATCGAGTGGATCGATGAGGAGCGGCTGTGGGGGGACTACGCGGCGAAGCTGAAGGCGTGGGAGGGGAGGCGCCACGGCGGACGGCGGGATTCAGGAGTCAGGATTCAGGAGTCAGAATGACGGCGACACCTTCCGGCCCATTCCCCTGTCGAGCACGGCCATCCCGTCCGCTGGGAGAATGACTGGTGGGTTGGCCCTCGTAGGGGCGCGAGAATCGCGCCCGCAAGGTTCATGGTCCGCCGACCCGAGGCTCAGCGCGGACACGGTCGGGCGCCATGCTGGCGCCCCTACGGGGGTGGCCAACGCTTTCCCGGAGCCAGGCGCCACAAGCACTGGCGGAGGGGCGGGAAGGGCAGTGCGAGAATGTGCCGCTGCCAGGATGGTGCAGGGCGATTCCGCAGCAGAGGCCGGGACAATGATAGAGATCATCAAGGCCCAGGACAGGCACTTCTCTGATCGTGGATGGCTGAAGACCTACTGGCTCTTCTCGTTCTCGGACTACTACGATCCCGACAATATCCAGTTCGGCGCGCTGCGGGTGCTCAACGACGACGTCGTGGAGCCGGGGACCGGCTTCCCCACTCATCCCCACCGGGAGATGGAGATCGTCACGATCGTCCTGAGCGGCGAGATGACGCACCGCGACAGCATGGGGAACGTCGCGGTCATCCAGCCGGGCGACGTCCAGCGGATGTCGGCGGGTGTTGGGTTGACGCATTCTGAGTTCAACCTCGGCGAGGAGCCCGTCCACTTCCACCAGATCTGGATCTTCCCCGACCAGAGCGCCCTGGTGCCCAGCTACGACCAGAGGCACTTCGAGCCGGCCGCGTGGAAGAACCGCCTGCTGCCGGTTGCGTCCGGGCAGGGCATGCAGAATGTGGTGACCTTCCACACGGACGCGACGATCTACCGCGGCGACCTGGACGCCGGGGGCACGATCGACTTCGACGCAGATGGATCGCGGAGGGTCTTTGTCTACCTGACATCCGGTGTGCTCTCCATCGATGGGGCACAGGTTGAGAGCAACGATCAGGCCCGCATCGACAGCGAGGCACCCCTGCGCTTAGAGGCCCATGAGCCCACCGAGCTGATCTTGATCGACGTTCCCTCGTGCAAGGGATGGGGGTACAACAGCGAGACACTGAAGGGCGCGCGGACGTAGCAGCACGACCGCGATCCTTACAGCGAAGGGCATCTCTGCCGGGCGCCCGCGATTCCGGGCGCTCGGACTGCAACTGAACCATGGCCAGCAGAGAAGACGCGACCTCAGGTGCTCCCTCCACACCTTCGACGGAGCCGGCGGAACCCGCGGCGGCTGCCCGGCGCGAGGGTCCCGGGCGACTGCCACGGGTTCTGACGGCCAAGGTCGTCGTCCTGTATCTCCTGCTGATGACGATCCTCATCGTCTGGACCGAGTACTCGGTGCTGGTTGTTGACAGCACGAGCTTCAACAGCCTGGCGCCCTCGATCACCTCGGTGTTTGCCCTCGCGGCGATTGCACTGTGCGTCAACCCGGCGCTGCGGCTCCTGAAGCGCGGCTGGGACCTGAGCGGGCGCGAGTTGGTGATGCTGTACGCGATGCTGATGGTCTCGTCGCCGGTATCGTCGATCGGCCTGGTGCATTTTCTGCTGCCGACGATGGCTTCGCGGCCGTACTTCGCCGAGCCGGAGAACCGGTGGGACGATCTGTTCGGGCATTTCGTGCCGAAGTGGGTGGGGCCGACCGACGAGGAGGTGGTGAAGGGGTTCTGGGAGTCGAGTGTGGCGGGGGTGCCGTGGGGGGCGTGGGCGACGCCGTTCGCGGCGTGGGCGGTCTTCGTCCTCGCGCTATACTTCACGATGGTGTGCCTCAACACGATCATCCGGGAGCAGTGGATTCGTCGCGAGCGGCTGACCTTCCCGCTGGTTTACCTCCCGCTCGAGCTGACCCGTGAGGCCCGGGGCGCGCAGCTCGTGAACGCCTTCCTGCGCAATCCGCTGACCTGGATCGGCTTTGTGCTGGCGATCATCCCGCAGACCATCGCGGGACTGCACGTGTACTACCCGAGCGTGCCGGAGCTGCCGGTCAAGGCCTTCTCCTTGCGGTCGTACCTTCGAGAGCCGCCGTGGAACGCGGTCGGCACCTTCAACCTCTCGTTCTATCCGTGCATGATCGGGTTCTCGTTCCTGCTGACGACGGAGGTATCGTTCTCCGTCTGGTTCTTCTACCTGCTGACGAAGGCGGAGCGAATCTTCGGGAGGGGCGTCGGCCTGGAGGGCTTCGGGAGCACAGGGCAGTTCCCGTTCGAGGCGCACCAGTCGTTCGGGGCGTGGCTGGTGCTGATCCTGTTCGGGCTCTGGATTGGTCGATCCTACTTCGCCGACGTCTTGCAGCAGGTCTGGCGCGGCGGGGGCCAGGAGCGGCGACCCGACCAGCCGATGAGTTACCGAACGGCCGCCGTGGGGGCGTTGGCGGGCCTGGCCATCATGGTTCTCTGGGCGAACCGGCTGGGCATGGCGCTGTGGCTGGCGGTGCTGTTCTTCGGCGTCGTGTTCATCCTGTTCTTGGGGCTGACGCGCATCCGAGCTGAGGCGGGGCTGGGGTGCATTACCGGGCCGCTGCCCCTGCAGGACTACCTCATCGGCATCCTGGGCACGAAGGGTATCGGGGCGCAGAATCTGACGGCGATGCAGCATTTCGAGTGGTTCTCGCGGGAGTTCCGGGGCGCCGCGACGGTGATGCCGTGCCAACTCGAGGCCTTCAAGATGGCCGACAGCCGGAGCCTGCGGGGCCGGGAGCTTCTGGGCGGGCTGACGCTGGCGGTTCTCTTCACGATGGTCGTGGCGACATTCTTCACCATGCGCGTGGCGTATCTGCACGGGGGCGTGACGCTGAACAATTGGCGGTTCCTGGACGTCCCGGTCACCCCGTTCCGCAAGCTGGCGAACTGGATCGGCTCGGGGCAGGAGCGCGATTGGCCGGGCATCGCCGCGATCCTGGTGGGGGTGGTGACGATGATCGGGCTGACCTACATGCGGATCAGCCACGTCTGGTGGCCCTGGCATCCGGTCGGGTACGCGTTGTCGTTCTCCACCCGGACCGTCCATTGGATCTGGTTCCCGGCGCTCCTGGGCTGGGTCTTCAAGGTGGCGCTCATCAAGTATGGAGGCCTCAACCTCTATCGCAGGACGCTCCCGTTCTTCCTGGGATTGATCCTGGGCGACTTCTTCATCGGTGGCGTCTTCGGGGTCGCTGGGGCTCTGGTACCGAGGCCCGGGTACTGCGTGTTCCCGTGAGTCCTGCAGCGCGCGAGCCACCGTCGTCGGAGCGGCTGGGTCCTTCTTAAGCGACAGGAT
>CBFDAZ010000370.1:0-5879 GCA_965602825.1 uncultured bacterium | reverse complement strand
ACCCGGCGCGGATCATCGTGACCGCGCCCCCGGACTGCGAGCGCGGGTCGAGCGTGGTTGCTGTACGGGTGACGCTCAGCGGAGGGATCTTGGGACTCGTCGAGCCGACAGAGATCCGGCGGGCCGCCATTGTGACGGTGGGCGAACCGAACCTGATCCGCGATGGGGCCTTTGCTCTGGGGCACCTGCTGGAGTGGGCTCCGGAGCGGATGAGCCCTTACACGTGGGACGCCGAAGTGGGACACCGGGCGCCAGGCAGCCTCCGCTTCGACGCGCCCTTCGACCGCCGACTCGTACACTGGAGAATGGCGCCCGACCCCAGCCGGCCAGTCAAGCTTCAGTTCTGGGCCAAGGCCCAGGAGCTGGCCGACTGCGTGGCGAGCGTGAACCTGGCCCTGTTTGGGCCCGACAAGTGGATCACGACATGGTGCCTGGCGGCGACGGAAGGCGAGGAGCAGGGGCGCTTTGACGGCACGGCCTCAATCCCGGCGGGGACCACGGACTGGACGCTCGTAGAGACCGAGCTGCCGGCCGAGTTGGTATCGGGTGAGACGACCCGTGCGGCTTTCTACATCGACGTGAAGGGCGGCACGGGGCACCTGTGGTTCGACGATATGGACTTGTGGCAGCCCGCGCGTTCGCTCCCGTCGTCAACCGCAAGCTCCGCCTGACCATCACTGAATCCCCGGTCGACGTCGAGGGCTTGACCATAGCTGACCTGGAGCTGATGTAGCGCGACGGTTGGCATCCCGGTGTGCTGGGAGGCGCATAAGGAGGGAGTCTCCCGCTTGCTCCCCCACCCACCTCCTTCAGCCCGGCAGCAGGAACAGCCGGTGTTTGCCCGTGATGCTCGCGACGATCACCCAGAACACCATCATCACGATGTCACCGAAGGCCAAGCCCAGGAACCCGGGCATGATCCTGCGGAGGCCCTTCGGGCCGCCGTAGCGGAGGATGACGACCTTCAGCGTCCAGCCGATGAAGATCGACAGCCACATCCTCGACATCGGATACGTCTGCATCATGATGAAGCCGATGGGGTGCAGCGAGAACCAGAGGTGGCGTTGACGCAGTACCGTCATGCCCCACACGGCAACGGCACCGATTGCCGTTGTGGTCAGCAGCGCCAGGTTCGCGGGCTTCGGGTCGACCAGCCACGCGGCCAGCGGCGTCCAGCCGGACGTGCCCGATGCCCGGCAGAACCACGGATCGCAGTTGACGCCGCCGTGCCGGTAGAAGACCTGAAGCGAGCTGGCATAGGTGGCAGGAAGCGACCCCAGAATTGCCAGCCACAGGGCTATCAGCATCCAGCGTTTGCTGGTCTTCGCCTCCTCGGCGATCTTCAGCCCCTGGGTGAAGTTCGGTGCGATTGTGGCACGGAGGTCGGTCCCGAAGGCCCGATCGAAGAACATGCCTGCCGTCAGGCCGCGCGCTCCGACGGTGTTGGTGCCGAAGAAGTAGTTGAGCATCTGCGCCGGCGTGAGGGTCTGCTGGACGAAGAGCAGACCCGCCTCGGCGACGACCTTGGTGAGCACGATGATGATGACGGCGTACGCGACGAGCGACAGGAACGCGGACCAGACGCTCATGCCCGCAACGACCAGCCAGTACGTACCGATAGCCAGGCAGACACCGATCCCAACCACGCAGATGCGGTAGTCGATCGGCTGGTCCGCGGACCTCTGCTCACGGCCCAGAAGCTGGCGATACACCGAAGCCAGGTGCCGACGCGCCACCCACAGACCCATCCCGACGTAGGCGAAGTACCCGCCCCACGGTTGTCCGCCAAGCCACAGCGGGTACCCGGCGATCGAGAGCCCGCCCCCTCGGTAGCCGAACGCGCTCGCGATGACCCGCTGGATCTTGGTGAACCAGTAGAAGAACACGAGCGACCCGCTGAGCTCAGTGCGAAGGAGTGCGCTGACGCCGACCACCATGGGGTAGACGTCGGTCGGCGTCCACCCGATTGAGATGAGGGGCTCGCCGCTGAAGTATGTGTGGAGGCTGCGGAAGGAGAGCCTGAATCCCGAGAACCCCGGGTAGTAGTACCCCAACCCGCGTCCGGCCTCCAGGAAGACCGCCAACCCGAAGCCTATCCACATGAGCGGACTGCGCCAGAACGGCCGCGTGAATACGGGCCTGTCGACATCGGCCGCCATCTCCATAGGGAGCGCGACCAGGGGGTAACTCAGCTTCTCGTGCTCGGACCACTGGGGGTGCAGTAGCACCGTGGTGAACGTCGCCAGCAGGTACAGGGCCAGCAGAATGACGCTCCAAGCCAGGAGCGGCACGACCCACGCGCCCCACGGGACCGAGGCGCCCGGAGGCAGACCCTCATAGAAGCTCGTGATCGCGGCTCCGGTCTCCGGATGCATCCACTCCGGCGCGTGCTGAAGGAAGAGGCGGTCCCAGCCGGCAGCGGGCGTGTCGAAGTAGAATGGCGACACCGAGACCGGAATGAATACGCTCTCGGATCCGTGGCCCGGAACGAGCGTCGAGACCAACAGCATCGAGTAGACCACGACGAGTTCGACGCGCGTGAACTGCAGCCGCGGAGAGAGCGCTCGCAGCAGAGGGTTGACTGCCAGCACCATGACCATGAGCACGAAGACGGCCCCCGGAGGGAGGTGCTGGCCGCCGATGAAAGTGCCCTGGACGTAGTGGTCAAGGTACGGAATCAGCAGCCCGCACAGCAGCGAGAGCACGAAGCCGAGTGCCAGGGCCCGGGATGTGATGCCGCTCCGCGAAGCTGGGGATGCTGGAGGCATACTCATCTCCGGGACGAGGGGGACGTCCGCCTCGCCCTCGGTTCATCGTCGCCCGCACGAAGTCCATCCGGCCTGGCATCGAACACCCGAAGGCCGCACGCCCACTACCACGCCGACACCCCGACCATCCTGGCCAGGATCAGCCTGTCTCAGCGGCATCCCTGCAGGTCAGGTGTTGGAGCACCGCAGCTGCCACCTCGGCTGCGAACGCCATTTCCTCCGGGCTCAGGAGGTCGATGGAGTCTTGCGCCGTGTGGATGGGGGCCTTGGAGTAGTCGTTCACGAACCACACAGCCGGCACGCCGGTCAGGTCGAAGGGTGTGTGGGGCGTCGCGCTCTCCGGCTGGAGGCTTATGTCGCACCGGGGGTACTGCTCGAGCACACCAAGAATGTCCCTCCTCTGCGAGCTCTCCCACCCCATCACGGTCACCTGCGGCGGCCACGCGGCCGTGCCCACGACGTCCAGCTCCAGTACTGCCCGAGCCTGCGCGACATCACCCGGATGGCGACGGACGTACTCGACGGCGCCGAGGCAGCCCTGCCCACGACGTCCGTACTCCTCAGCGCCATAGGTGATGAAGTGGATGCCTAGGGCGCGCCGGCGGGCGGCGAACAACTCACAGAGCTCCAGCACCACAGCCGTGCCCGACGCGTTGTCCGCGGCGCCCGGCACGTCCGCCGCCGTGTCGTAATGCGCAGCGACTGCCACGTGACCGTCCTGTTCGCCGGGAAGGCGACCGATGACGTTGTGGCTCTTCGAATCGTAACGCCGGGCGCGGACCCGCAGCCGCAGCCGTTCCCCCTGACTCGCCACGAGCACCTGGCCGCCCGATTGCGCCACCGCCACCGATGGCACCCGTAGGAACGGATCGCGGACGAGTTTGGTCGACACCGACTCGCCGGGGCTGACGACGATCAGGGCGGCGGCGCTGCGCTCTTCGGCTGCAAGCAGCAGCGGGTTCCGGTCGGGGGTCAGGCTGGAGGCAATCTTGCCATGGAGGACGAGCACCTTGCCGTCCAGGTCAGGCGCGAATTCCAGTTCCTCCTCGCTGCCGACGCCGACAAACTCGGCCTCCAGATCGCACCCTTGACTGAAGGTCTGCGCGACCGCGGGCAGCGGCTCCGGGCCGCTGGCGCCGAGCAGCGTTAGCTCTGTGGACTCACACTCCCAGGCGGGACACGGGTAGTCCTGTACCTCGACCTCGGCCCCGCACTCCCGCATGTGCGTAGCGATGTAGTCCACGGCACGCTCGTCTCCTGCGGTGCCGCTCAGGCGTGGACCAATCTCCTCGCAGAGGACGCGTGCATGGTCCCACAGACGCTCCTGGTTGGCCTCAACGCGGCTTACTCCGAGCTGTGACATGGATGCCGCTCCTTCTCAGTGCCCACGAGTATGCCCCAATGGGCTCCTGCAATCCTGGACTGCGCTGCTCGGCGCCCCCGGGGTCTCCGACCTCGCGCGTCGCCCCCGGGGCTGCTCCCGCAAGTGGACCACTGCTCCGTCCCTACGGCGTCGCTGATCAGTAGCTCGTGCACATCAGCTCGGCTTTCCGCGAGACGTCCGCCTTCGACGCAATGCAGGCTGCGAAGGAGAAGCCCGTTGGTGCGACATAGTAGACTGAGTAGTACAGCCCTGCAAAGGCAACGCTTGCCATGAGGTATCTGCGCAGCACTCGGACCCAGCTCGTGTGGGGAGGCGATACGTAGCTTGGGAGGGCCAGAACTGCCCCCAATGGGATGTAAGAGACCGCAAGGGCCGCTTCTCCCGCCTGCCCGCCCCAGCGGAACAGCCGCATAGCCACGGCAGCGAGTACCATTGCCGCCAGCACCAGGAACGGTCTCCATGCCATTCCCCCCTGCGTCCCTGTGATCCTCACGCTCCACCTCCTATGGAACTCGTATCTCGGCAATGCGCGAACGCGGAGCGACTCGCGGGGACTCGCCACCCCGTCGAAATCCCGGGCGCAGCGCCGCCGGCAACTCGCCTACTCCACCAAGTCGGGAGTTGCGGTCGCGTGGAACACACCCATACTCACCCGCGCGTAGCAGATGGTGTTGGCGTGTCCAGCTCGACGGCCGAGCATGTTGAGGGTCGTTGACGGCGGCGAGCCGCCGCGAGGGGTCGCCGTGAAGAAGGCGTTCATCGCGTGCTCCAGCGGAATGCGGAGGGGCTCGCCGGGTGAGCCGTCCGGGTGGATCTCCATCAGCCGGTTCTCCGAGACTGCGTTGCCGTCGGCATCGGTGCCATGCACGTAGTAGCAGATGAAGGCGCGGCCATCGGGGGTGATCTGCGCCCGGGGATCGCCGAGGCTGCCGGAGATCTCACTCGATAGGCCTTCGCCACTCTCGACGAGCGTCCGGCGGGAGACGATCTCGCCGTTGCGGACGACCGCGTACTTGAGGGCGTACGTGCGCTTGATGTCGGGGAAGTGCTGGTCGCGAAGGCCCTGATGGATCGGGTGCTCGGACCAGACGATGTGGGCGGTGCCTTCCGCGTCCAGCCACATGTCACCGGGGAAGAGCCATCCGCCCTCCGCGAACGTGTTCGCGATCTCGACCCAGTCGCGGAACGGCTCCTTCGTGATGTCAGGCGTCCAGGTGTAGTAGAGTCTCCTCCACCGCGGCCCCCATTTCCGGCGGCCCATGAGGTCCTCGGTGCGCACACGATCCCAGTTGTCGTACGCCGGAGCGCCGCAGAAATGCACGGCCCGGTCCTTAAGCACCACGTTCGGGTAATTGCAGCGCGCCCGGCTCGCCCCATACGGCTCGACCTCACCCTCGGCGATCGGGGGCCACAGGAGCTGACCGGTTGCCCATTCACCATCGCTGCCGCGGAAGGCCCACTCGGAGTGGGTATAGCCGACGTTCTGGAGCAAGATCAGCTCTCGGTTCGGACCGTCGGCCGAGAATGTGCGGTACGAGTGTTCCGTGAAGCGCGGCTCGCCATCCCAGGCCGGCAGCAGGACCGAATAGGGCGCCCGCGGGTCACCGGGGGGGAACTCCAGAACCTCCGGCCGCGCCGGTCCGCCACCTTCGGCCTGAGGGTCTTCCAGCAGCGTCGTATTGGCGGAGAGGAACAGCCGCCCATCGGCGAAGCCGACGATCGGGCAT
>CBFDAZ010000369.1:0-5903 GCA_965602825.1 uncultured bacterium | reverse complement strand
GCGGACCCACGTCCGCGCCGGGCAATCCGTTGCTGGCGTGCCCAGGGGCCAGGTAGGAGCCGCGCTTGAGAAGGTGCGACGAGATGCCCGCCTCTGCTCCATCAGCCCGCAGTCGTGCACCCGTTCTCTGCTGCTTCATTCTGCTCTCACTCGCCCTCTGGCCCCCCACCGTGAGCCCTGTGTCCGCGCAGGATGACCTGCTCCGGAACCCCGGCTTCGAGCAGGCGCAGGGCGATCTGCCCGCCGGGTGGAGTCCGTTCATCCACGGCCAGGGCTTCACGCTGGCCCGGGACGGAGCGATGGGCCACACGGGCCAGGCGTCCGCGCGGCTGGACGGTGAGCCCGGGGCCTCGGACCGTTCCTGTCTCTTGCAGACCAGCGCCCCCTTTGCCCCACCACGAGCCGTGCGACTTCGGTTCTGGTACCGGGGGACAGGCGTCTCAACCGGCATCCTGCGCTTCCGGCCGGTACCCGGGATCGAGGTCGAGAACGGCGAATACGGGACACACCACTTCGGCAACGAGCTGCCCCAGACAGAATGGCGGGAACGGGTCTTTGAGGCTGTCGTCCCGGCACCGGCCAGGGGGGGCGACAAGGTCCGCGCCGAGATCATCCTCTACCAGCGAGGCACGGGGACCGTCTGGTACGACGATGTGGACCTCGAGTTGCTGAAGGAATGGGAGCCCGTGTGGCGCGACCCGGAGACCTTGCTCGAATGCCCGTGGCGTCCGGCCGACGGGAGGACCGTCCTGCAGACTCCGCCGGACTTCTCCTGGACGCCACAGGCCGGGGCCCAGAGCTACTCCTGGCAGCTCGCGCGCAGCCCGGAGTTCCCGCCCGACGCTACGGAGACTGTCGAGCACCTGCCCCACAACTGCTACAGCCACCACCGCGTGCTCGAACGGGGCGAGTGGTTCTGGCGGGTCAAGTTCCGTCAGGATCAGGGCGATGAGTCGGCGTGGAGCCAGGTGCACCGCTTCGTCGTCCCGGATGACGCCGTGCCCTTCCCCGTTCCGTCACCCGAGGAGCTTCTGGCCCGGGTACCGGAGTCTCATCCCCGTATCATCGCCACTCAGGCAACGCTGGCGGCGTTCCGGGCCCGCCGCACCGGCCCGGCGGCGGAGTGGTGGGAGGGCTTCAAGACTCAGTGCGACGGCTATCTCGAAGCCGAGATCGATCGAGAGCCAGCCGCCGACCTCAAGCTGGGCGACCGCGACGGCGCCTTGACTGACGAGATCGTCGCCGACGGCCAGAAGCTGCGCAGTGCCGCCTCGCGGGCTACCGCGAGGCTCCATACCCTGGCCTTCGCCTACCTGGTCAGCGGCGAGGCGAAGTATGCCGCGGGCGCGACGGCGCGGATGCTCGAGATGGCCACGTGGAACCCCGACGGCGTAACCTCCTACCGCAACCACGATCAGGTCTTCCGGGACATCACCTGGAAGATGGCCGTCGCGTACGATTGGTGCTACGAGGCGATGACCGACGAGCAGAGGCGGGAGGCGCTCGAGGCCATCGATGCGAGGGCGCGGGTGCTGTATGCTCACTTCGCCGCTGACTCTCGGCCGATCTCGGCGCGACCCTACGACTCCCATGGCTGGACGGCGCTGGGCTTCCTGGGCATCGTCGCTGTAGCCACTTGCCACGACCACCCGCCCGCCGACGGGTGGTTCCGTCTCGTGGCCTCGGTCTACCCACCGCTCCTTCCGCCCTGGGGCGGCGAGGAGGGCGGGTGGAGCCAGGGGGTCGGCTACTGGAAGTGGTCCACGAACTTCGGCTTCTGGTACTTCGACGCTCTCCGGAGCGCGACCGGCCTGGACCTCTACCAGAAAGCGTGGTCGAAGAACAACGGCTGGTACAAGCTCTACATGCACCCGCCCTACTGCGATCGCCATCACTTCGGCGACGGCAATCATGGGCCGCCCGGCGGCACCGATCGTCTGAACATGGCAAGGTGGGCCGCGGTCCATCAGAACCCGTACTTCCAGTGGTACGCGGACACGCTCGGCGGACACTCGGACAGCAGCTACCACGGGTACTTCTGGTACGATGATCGGCTTGAGGCGCGCCCGCCCGCTGACATCCCGCAGGCCCGCTACTTCGCCGACATCGGTTGGGCCGGCATGCATAGTGCGCTATACGACCCGGACGACATCATGCTGCTGTTCAAGAGCAGCCCCTACGGCTCGTACAACCACTCCCACGCCGACCAGAACCACTTTGTCCTGTACGCCTACGGCGAGCCGCTGCTGATCGACTCCGGCTACTACGACTGGTACGGCAGCCCGCACGACGCCGGGTGGACCCGACAGACGAAGGCTCACAACTGCGTACTCGTGAACGGCGAGGGCCAACCGATCTTCCGGATGGACGCCCAGGGCCGGATCATCGCCTTCGAGACCTCGCCGCTCTACGACTACGCGGCGGGCGACGCGACAGCGGCGTACATGGGCCAACTAACTCGGTTCGTGCGCCACGTCATCTTCCTCCGACCCGATACATTCGTCATCGTGGATGACCTGGCAGCTCCGGAGGCGTCGGAGTTCACCTGGTGCCTGCATGCGGAAGAGCAGATGCAGCTCGACTCGACGGAGGGAGTCGTGGGCGTCTCCCGGGGGCGGGCGAAGCTGCGCGTCCGGTTCCTCGAGCCAGACCGACTGAACATGCGCCAGGACGACGACTTTGGCGTAGACCCATCCGGCGACCGGCCCCGCGAGTGGCACGCCTACGTCACGTCTGAAGGCAAGCAAACCGATCGCCGCTTCGTCACGCTGCTGATCCCTCGCCGCTCAGAGCAGAGCTGGGACGAGCCGAAAGCGTCGCTGCAATCGACGGCTCAGGCCCTGTCCCTGAGCCTGACATGGCCTGACGGCCGGACCACTCTGGTCGCCTTCGACGCTGGGGACGATGGCCGGTTGGCGCTTGCTGAGGTACAGCACGAAGGACTCCGCCAGGGCGACGCGGGGAATGCGGGCCGCTTCACCGTCACCTCTCCGAGAACCGAGCGCCCACACATGAGCGAGATGAGCGCCTGGGACGGTCAGCAGCTATACTGGGGTCCCCTGGCTCTCCCGGCCGGGCCGTACCGCGTCGCGATCGAGGGAACCGGGCGCGTATCCATCGGCAGGTCGGCGGGGCCCGACCTCAATCCGGTGTGGATCGATGAGAGAGCCTCATGCATGGCAGTCGTCCCACCCGGGGAAGAGCTGCACTGCGAGCTGACGCCGCTCGTGACCGACCCCGATCCGCTGCTCGCGCGAGAGGTACCCGAGGTTCTCGGGAGCCGCTCCGGGGCCCTCCGGTTCGAGGCTGAGACGTACGCCGAAGTGACCGGCGGCACGGCCCGGGCTTACTCGCACCGCACATTCCTGAGTGGCGGCCAGGGAGTTGAGACGCAGATCGTCGGCGGAGTCCGCCTGACGTGGGACCTCGACGTACCGGCCGCGGGCCGGTACTCCCTGCTCGTCCGCGGCGCGACCCACGAGCCATACGCCGACCGGCTCATCGAGATCAACGGCCGCCCCTTGGGCGGCGAGCACCGGGTGCACCGGTTCGCCTGCACTGGCGGCTTTGGCGCCGAGCCCGGCGAGTGGCAGTCGCTCTCCCCCTGCGGCGAGGACGGCAAGCCGCTCGTGGTAGACCTGTCTGCCGGAACGCATGAGCTCAGTCTGGTCCTGGTACAGAACCGACTGAACCTCGACTACCTGGCATTCGTACCGGTTGGTCAGTAGACACACGAGGTCAGCTCAAGGGATCACTCGATGGCGAGCGACACAGACCAACGCCCCCGCCCCGGTTGCCGGCGACGGCTGGCTCAGTTCATCAGCCGGCTCGCGCTGGTTGCCATCGCCGCGGTCTGGTGCATCCAGGTGGTCTGGGGGGAGAGCACATGGCTCACCGCGGCCGTGACCTTCGCGCCGCCGATCATCTACCTGGCCAGCCTCACCATCGCGCTTGTGTTCGCCCTGCTCGTCCGCGACCGGCGAGCGGTGTGGATCAGCGCCATCGGCCTGGCCCTCGCTCTGGCTACCGTCGCTCGGCCGAGCCTCCACATCCACCGCGGTCCGACGCGGACGATGGACTCAATCCGCGTCGTCACCTGGAACGTCCACGGGCAGCTCCATGAGGTGCCGGCGATCCGCTCCCGGCTGCAGTCCCTGGCGCCGGACATTGTGTGTCTCCAGGAAGCCAACCACGAGGACTTCCGCAACTGCCTGCCCGAGGCGGAGATGGCCCGGGGCGGCGAGGTCATGACCCTGGTGAACGGAGAGCTGGTGAGTTCCCGGCGCATACGTGACGACGACGATAGGCCCTGGTTCCGCTCACCCCTGGAGACACGCGTTGCGCTGCCGCAAGGGGAGTTGGCGGTGCTCAACGTGCACCTGTACTCGTATCAGCTTGGCGCGGCCTTGAGGACGAGATCACGGACCAAGGCCCAACAGCTTGCCGAAGAGGCAATCGGGCTGCGCGAGGGAGAGGCGGACCACGTCTTCCGCTGGATCGAGGAGACCGCCGGCCCGGCGATCGTGGCGGGGGACTTCAATACGCCGCCGCGCGGGCGACTCTACGGCTCCTTTGCGGAGCTGCTCACCGACACCTTTGCCGCCGCCGGGAATGGCTTCGGCTGGACCTTCCCGCACCAGCGTCCCCTGATACGGATTGACTACGTGTGGGCCAGCGAGACCCTCGAGCCCCTCGACTGCAAGACCCTCCCCGTCGGGCCGTCAGACCATCGCCCCGTTGTCTCCGACCTCCGGCTTCGCTGAGAGCCCGCGAAAAAGTGCTTGACGTGATTGGCCTGGTTATGGTATTACATATCACCAGGATAGGCCCGGACAAGGCACAAAAGGGAGGGTGTGCTTCGTGCCGGCCTCAGACCAGGACACCGCGGGCAAAGAACCTCAACCCAAAGCACCTCCGGACATTGGTGAGCCCACCTATGAGATCGTGGGCAGCCCGTTCACGCGTACCCTCGAAGGGCCCGGCCTCCGTCTGAAGCTCCCTGCTGCCATCGCTGAGGCGATCGGCACGGTTCTGATGATCCTCTTCCTGCAGACTTCCGGCGAGAAGTGGCTGGCCGTCATCCCCGTCGCCCAGTGGCGGGCGATGTTCCGCGAGAAGATCCTCAGCGAGGAGAAGGACGCTGTGGACCGGCAAGCCTTCCTGCGCCGGCTGGCGGCTGACGCTCGCCGGGCGGAGCTCTCGCGCGACGGCCGCTTGACCTTGCCGAAAGACCTGGCCGCGAAGTGCGAGATCAAGACCGAGGTTACGATCTTCCCGCGACTGGACCGGCTCGAGATCGTCGCGGGCAAGCAGAAGCTGGTGAACGTGAAACCGGACCTATACCACACGTTCCAAGGGGGGGTGCCCGGGCTGGCGTAGTGCAGCCCCGGCGGGGGCTGCCCACAACTGAAGGCGGATCGCTCTGCAGACAAAGCAATTCCGCACTCCAATCGCCGAACTCATCGCAGCACCTCTCGCGGCTTTCTCACAGCAACCTCTGCGCCGAGCATTGCCTCTCCATCGCGCCAACCACCGCGGCACACTGGCATCGTCATCTGCCTCACTATCTGGAGCGATGTTTGTGGCACACGCGCGGCTCGCAGAGCGGTCCGCCCCCTCGGGGGGATCGACGTGACCGATACCAGAAAGCCACGGGCGCGGCCAGCCGAAGAGACACTTTGCGGGTTGCTGGATGGACTGCGCGGGGAGGTCGAGGGCGTGGCCGAAGTGCTCGCGCAGGAGCGGGGCGCGACCTCCGCAGACGAGAACGACGTCTCCCGCGCCTGGGAGATCGTCATCGCGACTATCCGAGGCTCTTCCCAGAAGAAGCTCTGGTGACCCGGCTCCCCCTCTACCCCTCGTGAGCGATTCGCTCGATGATGGACTCCTGCAGGACGGGATCG
>CBFDAZ010000368.1:0-5904 GCA_965602825.1 uncultured bacterium | reverse complement strand
TGCTTGCCGCGAAGCACACTGTGCTGCGGATAGCCCCACTCCGGGACCACGGACGCAGGTCGGCAACGGCCTGCCCGCTGCTATCGGGCGCTCTGGCCTCAGTGCATCATGAATGATGCGGGCTAGTGCGGTAGAGCGCTGAGGGCGCCTTCATCCATCCTCGTCCGGTCGGCCTCGACGGGGGAAGGCAACCTGTCGGCCGACGGTGGCTGAGTGTCCGGCGGCGCCCCGATCGATCCCCAAGGAGAGCTCCATGACTTCGCGTGAGCGCGTCCTGCTTGCCGTGAGCCACCAGGAGCCGGACAGACTCCCGGTGTTCAGGCCGAACATCATCCCGACCTACGAGCCCTTCGAGGAACGGGTGCAGGAGTTCCTCGACACCTACGCGTTCGATCGGCTGGCTGGCCTGGGTGGGATCGTGAACGGCCCGAGCACACGTCGGGAGTTGTCGGAGGAGACGTTCGAGGATAGGTACGGTTGTCGCTTCCGGTACATGGGCGTCGGCGGCGCGTACTGCGTGCACCACCCGTTGGCTGATGCGGAGACGATCGAGGATGTTGAGCGGTTCGACTGGCCCGACGTCGGCGGACCGGAACTGGTCGTGCCTCGAGCGCGGGAGAAGGCGAGGGAAACCCGGGAGAAGGGTGAGTACGCAACCGCTGTGGGCGTCGAGACCCTCTTCCACCGATACCATTACCTGCGGGGCTTCGGCCGCTGGCTGATGGACATGAAGCTGGCCCCGGAGGTGCACCGAGCCATCGCTGAGCGGATCCACCACATCAACTCGACCATGGTGATGCGGCTATTGGAGGAGGTCGGGGACTACACCGACATCGTCACCACCGGTGACGACTTTGGGCACTCGACCGCATCGTACATGTCGCCACAGGACTTCCAAATCCACATCAAGCCGTATTACCAGGACCTCATCGGGCGCGTCAAGAAGCGCTTCCCCCACGTCAAGTTCTATCTCCACTCCCACGGGCAGATCATGGAGTTGGTACCGGACCTCGTCGACTGCGGCGTAGACATCCTGAACCCCATCCTGCCGCTCGACAACATGGACCCGGTGCGCCTGAAGCGAGACTTCGGGCGGCAACTGAGCTTCGAGGGAGGCATCGACATCGAGCATGTGCTGTTGTTCGGCACCGTCGATGAGGTGAAGGACCACGTCAAGCGCGTGATCGATATCCTGGCTCCGGGCGGCGGGTTCCTGTTCAAGTGCCAGGCGATCAGCCGGCTGATCCCCTATGAGAATCTCCTGACGGCCTACGACCTTGCGCTCGACCATGGGCGGTATGGCGGCTGAATGAGAACCCGCGATACCGACTCTGTCGACTCGTCACCGTGGCGGGCCAGAAGGCGCGCCGGCACGACGGCTGTCTTGGTTCTCTGAGGGCAGCCTCACGCCGGCACGGAAGGCGATTCCCTATTACGGCCGCCTGTGGTCAGTCGCCTGCAAGCACGGCAGCCGGGATTGGGTCCGTCTCACACACCACCCGGAAGCCGATGTACTGGCTGCGCACCCAGAAGGGGTAGGCCTGTCGGGTCGCAGAGCGGCACCACCTGGGCATGTCCCGGTACGAGCCGCCGCGCACGACCTTGAGGCGGCTGCCATCCAGGTCCGTCCTGGCGTCATTGCGCCCGTCATCGCGGTCATAGGGGTACCCGGCGAAGGTCGTCAGCGTCCATTCGGCCGCATTCCCGTGCATGTCGAACAGGCCCCAGAGATTGGGCTGATACCGCCCCACGTCAGCGCTCTGCTTGACTCCATCGGTCACGTCCATGGCACACAGGATGCACCCGGCGCCCTTGCCGTCCGGGAAGCTCGCGTCCGCCCGCTTCAGGCCGCCGACAACCGAACCCTTGGTCGCCAGAGTCTCCCCATCCCCCAGCGTGCCGTCGGCCATGTTGGCTCTGGTGCTGAAATCGGCGCCATCGTCGCCGTACGAGTGCTGGGTCCTCGTGCCGGCGCGGCAGGCCCACTCCCATTCGTCCTCGGCGGGCAGACGGAACCTCGCGCCGGTCTGGTCCGACAACCACCGGCAGAAGGCCCTCGCCTCGATCCAGGACACGCGCACGGCAGGCTGCTCGTGCCCATCAAGCGGAAGGCCCTGGCCATCGGCGCTGCGGTAGCGCTTGGTGAAGTCACCGGAGTCGTGGCCCGGGCTGTATCGACGATACTGGCGATTCGTCACCTCGCCCGCGCTCATCCAGAAGCCTTGCGGCAGGGCGACGTCGGTGAGCGGACGTTCGCCCAAACTGTCGCCCACCGGGGCATCGGCCTCGCCCATCACGAAGCGCCCGGGCGGGACCCACACGAGGCTCATGGTTGCGCCATCGCCCAAGTGCACTTCTGCCCGGCTGGGCTCGTGGAGTCCTTGCTTCCTGCGCGCCTCGGCGGCATCAAAGGGCCAGCCGTCGATGCTCGGGTACGGTTCCTTCGGGGGGAGCGGGCTGGGCGCGACCGGGCTGCGTGCAGGATTGAGGTCCGGGATGGATTCCGGATCGTACTCGGGGCCGTCGTACTTCCCCCAGAGGGCCATCCGGCGTTGGTGGCCATTGCGGGGGATTGGGAAGGCCTCGCCCCACGTCCCATGGCAAGGGCCGTTCGTGTCGATCCACGTGATCAGGCGGTCCCACGCCTCCGGATCCAGTTGCACGCCGTAGTGGCCCTTCCGCAGCATCTGGATCAGCCAGCTTGAGTCGGCATAGTACTCCCCGGGCACGTGCAGCGGCACCGGGTCCTCGACGTTGACGCGCCAGATGTAGGGCAACAGGTTCTCATAGGCCTGGGTGAACTTGATCTTGCCTTCCTGGTTGGTCTGGAGCCACTGCATGACTTCCCGGTCCGGGCGCTCGCGCCAGACCAGGTCTCGGCCCCTGTAGTTCCCGGTCAGGCGGTCGTTACGCAGGTCGAGGGAGGCGGCTGACTGGCCCGGGCTGTGACAGCTCACGCAGTACCGATCGAGCGCGGGCTGGACGTCCCGCTCGAAGTCCAGACCGCGGACCGGCCCATGCCAGGCCTCGATCCTGGCTGGGGGGCGAGTCGCCGCGCGGTCGCCATAGCCGGGGGTCGGCGTCTCGCGGAGTGGCTCGTGGCAGCCGACGCAGGAGACGGCCTCGCCCGGTCTGGCGGTGAACCAGCTCCGCATGACCTGGACGGCCTTGCCCTCTGCATCGAGGGGCTGGACGGCGAGCGGGGTCATGGGCGGCACCTCGAACATGGCGGAGCCGTCGTCCTCCACCGGGACCGTCCCCAGGACCCGGACGGGCTCCCACGGGCCACCGATGCCGACGCGGCCGTTGCCCACCGACCCGCCGGGGTAGCCGAAGTGGAAGGCGACCACTCGCAGCCGCTTGACGGCGCCCCGGGGCACGCCGGCCAGGCCGCGCCCGGCGTAGACGTTGTGCAGATAGACCACGGCGGACTTGCCCGGCGCGACCGTGTCCGGGATGATCGGCGGCCGGAGGCGCGGGCGCACGGGGACCGGTTCGAGCAGATGATAGCCTGGTTCCCGGTAGACGGGCACGACATTGTCGGACACGTCCACGAGGTAGATGCCGAACGGCTCGTCGCGGCCGAAGCGGCCGGACACGAGGAAGTACTTGTCGCTCAGCGCATACGGGCTGGTGAACATGGGGCGCACGTTGGCATCGATCAGGGCATCCTTGACGATGGGTCGCACGGGTCTGTCGCGGAAGGGGATCTGCTGCACGACGGCTTCCGCGGCGCGGCCGGACCGATTGAGGTCCAGCAGGTACAGATGCCCGCGGCGGCTGACGCCGTGGTGACCGCAGGCAATCGCCGCCACTAAGCTGGTTGATCCGGGGACGGGGCAGGGATAGGCCCAGAAGGGCGGCCACCACTCGTTGCTGTTCAGGACAGCGCGCTGGCCGGTGCCGTCCGGGTTCATTGCCATCAGCGTGCGATAGAGGTAGTGCGTGTTGCCGATGTAGTTCCACCGGCTGAAGAGGATCTGCCCATCGCTCATGACGACCGGGTGGTAACTGATGTCCTGGTCGTGGCAGAGCATGCGCACGTTCCCGCCGTCGGCATCCATGCGGAACAGACCGCAGGACTCCTGAATGCCGTGGTAACATGGCACGCCATGCCACGTGGCCGTCGAGTTGAAGATGATGTCGCCGTTCGGGAGGTAGCAGCCGTCGAAGTTGTCGATGTCCGGCTCCTCGTCGGTCGAGATCAACCGCAGACCAGAGCCGTTGACGTTCATCTCGTGGATGCGGAAGGTGTAGTTCGGTCCGCTGGGCATCGCGAAGATGAAGCGGTCGCCGTCCCAGTGCACGTCGATGTCGCCCAGGTGCAGGCCGTCGTCCGGCCGATACAACGTCTGGAGCTCACCATCGGGGTGGACGGGCGAGAGCCCGGCAATCTCGTTGTCCCAACCGTAGAGGTAGTTCCGCTGGCCGTTACTGCGCCGCAGTTCGTCCTTGAAGATCGCCTTGTGGCAGTCTCCGCGGGGAAGGCCGATTGAGTGTCCGTCAGACTCCCGGTAGCGGCCCGCCCGCCGGCGGATCAGGAGGAGCCTGTCGAAGTCGATCAGAGGATTGTGCTCCAGGAGCGCCTCGCGCTTGAGTGCACCGATCTCCTCGCTGCCGGCCTCAGATGCCGCCTCGATGGCCTCCAGACGCGCCAGGAGCTCCGGTCCCCTCGGGTAACGGTCGCCGAACGTCTCGATGAGGTCGGTGATCGCCGCGCGGAGAGACTCGAGCTCGTTGGTTCCTCCCTGCGTGAGTCCGGACGCGCACGAGAGAACAAGCAGGCCCCCGGCGAGAGCGCAGAGACCCGTCCATCTCATCCGCCACCTCCCAACGGCATGCTGAGGTCGGTCCTCGACGAGCCAGATGCCGGACAGCGGGCCGCGCGTCGCCGGCAGGACACGTGTCCCGGACCTCTCAGGTATAGGCACCATAGTGCTTCACCAGTTCGAGAACGCGCTGGTACCGAGCGAAGCTGACGTTGTCGGGCACGGAGTGGTCGGCATAGTAGCAATACCCGCCGCCCTGCTTCGCGGCGGTGATATTGCGGGCGATCTCGCGCTCGATAGCCTGCGGGTCGGGGTCGGCCATCGCCCGCACGTCGATGCCCCCCATGAAGGCCAGACGGTCGCCATACGTCTTCTTTAGCGCCACAACGTCCATGCCCGCCTTGGCCTCCAGCGGCTGCAGGCAGTCGAAGCCGGCCTCGATCAGCAGCGGGATGAGTGGTCGCACATCGCCGTCGGTGTGGAGGATGACCTTCAGGCCGCCCGCGTGAAAGAAGTCGCACATTCGCTTCTGGCCGGGAAACTCAAACTGCCGGTACATCGCGGCGGAGAAGAACGGCCCGTTGCGGTACGCCATGTCGTTCCACAGGAAGGCGCCATCAAACTCGATGCCGTGCGCCATCATCGCCTCGGCCGCCGTGACTACCGCCTCGGCCACGGTGTCCATCATGTCCCGGACCCAACGGGGATCGTCGATCATCGCCTCCAAAACGCGGGTCGCGCCGACGAAGCGCATGATCCGGTCGTAGCCAAAGCCCGCGCTGTAGGCGATGAAGAGCCCGCGTTGGCGGAAGTGCCGGTAGTGCTCTCGTACCTGATCCCAGTTGACCCGCGAGTCACTCCACGCCATCCGTGGCTTGTGCTCTTCCCATGCCGCGCGGCAGTCAATGGTGAAGTCGAGCGGCAGAGGGACGGACTCCTGGTGCTTGAAGACCTTGGTGGTCGCCCCGTACTCGTCCCTGGTAATGCGATAGGTGTCGGTCTCCTCAATTGTCTCCGGTGGGAGCCGGAAGGAGAGGTCGGCGCCCATACCGGCCCAGTCGTAGCCGAAGAAGTCGTGTGGCGACTGATCCTCCGGCAGCCCCTCTCGATGCCAGCGGGCGATCGTGGTGGGCCA
>CBFDAZ010000367.1:0-5923 GCA_965602825.1 uncultured bacterium | reverse complement strand
GTGGCGATGCGCGCCAAGCGGCGGATGGCGATCCGATGGACTCGCGCGAGTCGTCGGCCACGAGGGGCGGCCGAGCATGTCAGGCCGAGGCGGTCTCCCAGAGAGGAGAGGGGAGAACTGGCTGCGGCCGCTAGCTCCGGCTTCCGTAGAACTCACTGATCCGGCGAAGGCTGTCAGCCGTCGGCTTACGGCGGCCGGCCTCCCAGGCCATGACTGCGCTCTGGGAAAAGCCAGTGAGCAGCGCGACTTGCTCGACCGTAAGGTGGAGGTCAAGACGGGTTGTGCGGAGACGGTCGGCAAGCGAGCTGGGTTGAGCGGGGTACTTGGGGCTGAGGACCGATCGCGGCAGGGAACGGTAGACTGGGATGGTGTGGTTGAGCAGGGCAGAGGAAGGCTCAGATGCCAGTTCCTCGGAGTATAGGAAGTGTCCCGCATGGGTGCTGATGAGTAGCCGCGACGGCCTGCACTGGGAACGATGGGCTGAGGGGTTCCTGAGGCCCGGTCCGGACGAGAGAGCCTGGACGGACCGCAACAACTACATCGCCTGGGGCCTCGCGCCGACCTCGGAGACGGAGATCTCCCTGTACTGGACCGAGCACTACCGGGACCCGACGTACCACTTGCGGCGCGGCACGGTTCGCACCGATGGGTTCGTCTCGGTCCACGCCGGAGCATCCGGGGGCGAGATGCTCACCCGGCCCCTCACGTTCACGGGCAAGCAGCTTGTGGTGAACTACGAGACATCCGCCGTCGGCACGCTGCAGTTTGCGTTGTGCGATGAAGCGGGGCAGCCGTACGAGGGGTTCTCATTGGCTGACAGCGACCGCCTATTCGGCAACGAGATCGCGCACGACGTCAACTGGCAAGGCCGGACAGACGTTGGTTCCCTCTCCGGCAAGCCAGTCCGGTTGCGGGTCCGGCTGCGAGACGCTGACCTCTACTCCTTCCGGTTCGCGGAGTAGGCGGCCATTGGGCTTGTCCACCGGTGTTCCTGACCTGACAGTCGCCGTCGGCATAGCGCCCTCCCCCGCTGGGCTATGCATTGCCCGCAAGTGCGCGGCGCTATGTCCCCCAGAGCGGACGAGCGAATTGGCCTGCCTCCGAGTCTAGGGTCCGCGTCGGGAAAGGACACGCCCACCGGCTCGCGACCGAAGGCCGTTGCCATGCGAGCCCCGACAGGGGCGATAGAAGATAGCCCACGGCGTCAGCCGTGGGAGCCGCCGGCTGTATTGAGTGCCAGCCCCGGAGGGGCGAAAGAGAGCAGCGCCGGGCGCAAGCCCAGCGCGCAAACGGCAACGGACTGCCGCCCTTCCAGGGCTCAACGTCCTTTCGGATCTCCCTACCCGTGGCTGACGCCACGGGCTACCGTCTGTCGCCCCCTCCGGGGGCTTGGACTGCTTGCCGGCCAGGTCCCTCAATCGATCAGCAGCTTGGCGGCAGGCAAGAACCACGCCAAGCACATGGTTCCGGGGCATCAGCCCGGCACGTACTGCCGATAGCGCGGCACATACTGCCATTTGGCAATATCGGCCTCCGGGTCGCCGGGGACCCCAGTCTGCGCGACTCCACCAGTCGCGGCAGCCCGCATCACGGCCACCGCGACCTTTGCCGCGACGTCTCGCAACTCCCCCAGCGGGGGCAGCACGAGGCCCTGCTCCAGGTCGTGAGGCTCGACAGCCTCGTGCACCGCCGCGCCAGCGGCGACCAACATCGAGTCGGTGATCTTCCCCGCGCCGCACAGGTGAGCGCCGACCCCGATTCCAGGGAAGACGTAGACGTTGTTCACCTGACTGAAGCGGAACGTCCGGCCCTCGCAGGCGAGGGGTTCGAAGGGGCTGCCGGTCGCCACGATCGCTCGGCCCTTACTCCAGCGCACGAGATCGTGAGGGTGGGCGTCCACGTTCGCTGAGGGGTTGCTGAGTGCGAAGATGATCGGCCGCTCGCAGCGTGCGCTCATTGCCTCCACCAGGTCCTGCGGGATTGATCCTGGCACACCCGAAAGCCCCAGGAGGATCCCGGGGCGAGCGGACTCGATCACTTCCAGAGGTGTCGTCGTCTCCGGGGTCCGATCCCAACCCCGAACGACTTCCGGATCGGTGGCAATGCGGCGCTTGTAGGGAGGAAGACCAGCACGGTCGCTGACGATCAGGCCCCGCGTATCGAAGCAGTAAACGCGGGAATTGGCTTCCTCCGGACTGAGGCCCTCGGCCGTCAGCGCCGCGATCAAGCCCATCGCGACCCCGACTCCCGCCGCGCCGGCGCCAATGACGCAGATGCTTTCGTCAGCCAGCTTGCGCCCCGCAATCTCGAGCGCACCCAACACAGCCGCATGGACCACGGCCGCCGTGCCCTGGATGTCATCATTGAAGGAAGGACGCACATCCCGGTAACGCTCGAGGTTGGCGAAGGCCCGGTCACGGCTGAAGTCCTCCCACTGCAAGACCGCCTGCGGGCACTGCCGGCGAACGCCGCTCACGAAGACGTCGATAAACGCAGCGTACTCCTCGTCCCCCAGGCGATGGAGCCGCCGGCCGATGTAGAGAGGGTCGCTCAACAGCTCCTCGTTATCGGTTCCCACATCCAGCGAGATCGGCAGGCAGGCCGTCGGCTCAAAACCGCCCGCGGCCACATAGAGCGCCAGCTTGCCGATGGGGATGCCGATGCCGCCGACGCCCTGATCGCCGATCCCCAGGATCCCCTCGTTGTCCGTACAGACGATGATGCCGACATCACCGCAGGGCGCCGACTCCAGCATCTTGTCGATTGAGTCCACGTTCTCGGGTGTCACGTAGAGGCCGCGAGAGCTGCGGAAGATGTGGCTGAAGCGCTGCACAGCCTCGGCAACCGTCGGCGTGTAGACGATCGGGGCCATCTCGTCGAGGTGACGCATCAGGACGGCGTGAAAGAGTGTCTCATTCCGATCCTGCAGCGCGCGCAGGTAGATGTACTTCTCCAGCGGCGTCGGCTCCGCCCGGAAGTTCTCGACCACCCGGTCCATCTGCTCGTCGAGCGTGGACACCTGCGGGGGCAGCAGTCCGGCCAAGCCGAGCGCTTCGCGCTCCCCGAGCGAGAAGGCGCTCCCCTTGTTGAGGGTCGGGTCCCGCAGAAGCTCGGCGCCTCGTTGTTTCACGGGCAGAGGCCCTTGTTCCACTTCGCTCGCCTCCTCTCAGTGCTGGGCAGACAGTCCTGCAACAGATACGCTGCGACCTTTTCCTCACCCCGCCTGGCCCTGCCTTCAGGCATCTGGCGGTGTGGCAGCACGCTGAGGCACGGCAGGGAATGACAGATGCGGGTCGAACGGTCCGGTGCAGTCCAGGCCCTGTTATTCGTTCACTGCACGTTCGGTGATCGTTTCGAATGACACTCCCCTCGCGGGCAGCCCTTCTGGTCACTCTGGCGACCGCGCTATCGCTATTGGGAGACCAGACGCTCTACGCCGTGCTCCCCACGTACTTCGAGAAGTTGGGCCTGCTTCCCATTCAGGTTGGCGTTCTCCTGTCCGTCAACCGTTGGATACGGCTGCTGACCAACCAACTCGCGGAACGACTCGCCCGGCGTTACAGCCCGGCGTTGTTGCTTGCACTGGCGCTGACCCTCGGTGCGCTCTTGACCGCGGTCTACGCCAAAGCCTCTCTCTTCATCGTGCTGGTCGCGGCGCGGATGCTGTGGGGGCTCTGCTGGTCGTTCATCCGGCAGATCGGGGTCATGACGACCGTCGCGAGCACGCCCGCAGCTCAGGTCGGGCAGGCGGTTGGGTACTACAACGGCATTTCGCGCATGGGGTCTCTCGCAGGCAACTTCGGGGGCGCGCTGCTGCACGACCTTATCGGCTTCGGTGCGGGGCTCCTCACCTTCGCTGCGGTCTCGCTCCTGGGTGTGCCATTGGGCGTGTGGTCGCAGACCGGGGCCCAGCGCCACCACGATCCCAGTCCCAGGCCTGGCCGCCCCATTTCCGGACCGAACGGTGCCGCACTGATTGCCGTCGGGGTCGTTCTCGGCTGCGTGGGGGGCCTGGTGATGTCCACACTCGGGCTTGTACTGAAGACCGAGTTTGGCGAGCAAGCGACGGCCTGGCGCTTCGTGATCCCTGTAGCCACCCTGACAGGAGCAATGCTGGCGTGCCGGTGGATTGCTGACACGCTGGGAGCTCCCGCGCTCGGCGCGCTGACTGATCGCATCGGCCGTCAGCGCGGATCGCTGGTCTTCTTCGGTCTGGGAGCCACGGCCCTGCTGGCTGTTCCGCTCTCGGCCGGTCTGGCGCCCACCTTCGGGCTGGTCGTGTTGTTCTTCTTCTGCGCGACGACGCTCACGACTGCCGCGTTGGCTGAGGCTGGCAGTCGGGGGTCAAGGCCCTTCGCCTCTTACGTTACGGCCTCGGATATGGGCTCAGCCGTCGGGCCACTGGTCGGTTGGACGATCCAGCAGTTCTTCTTCGCGCCTCCTTCCATCTTCATCGTCGCGGGCGGCCTTTACGTTGTCGGTTGTCTCATCTCGCTTCCAGCCTTCTCCACCCCAACAAAAGGCGACCAGCAATCCACTGGCGAACGGTCCGAAGGGCATTAGTGCCTCACCTGACGGCAAGCGGAGGTCCACGCATGATCGCTATCCTGCTTGCATGGAGTATCGCTGCCCACGCTCAGCCGATCAACCTGATCGAGAACCCCGGCTTCGAAGAGGGGCTGAATGGCTGGTCCGTCGGCTTCGGCGAAGCACCACAGCTTGATCGCGACGTGTTCCGCAGCGGCGCGGCCTCGGCCCGAATCTCCGTGCGTGATGCGGTGAGTGGACTCGACTCGGCTGAGCTATTCGTTGGCCGGGACATCGATCCCAGGGAAGCCCACCGCGTGTCGGCCTGGATCAAGTCGGGCGGCATCGAGAAGGGGGACTGCGGCGGGCGCGTCTACTGCTACGACTCCAGGGGGAAGGTCGTGGTGATGCACACCTTCGGCGGCCTGACCGGCGGCGCCCCCGCCGGTGACTGGCAGGAAGTCTCGCTCGAGTTGCGGGGAGACGGGCCAACGCCGATACCCGCGGGCACCGATCGCGTCGTTGTCCGCTTCTCGATCTGGGCCCTGGATGGGGAGTGCACCGGGACAATGTGGATTGACGATGTGTCGGCCACACCCGTCAGTCAAGAGGTCGCGCCGCCTGCTCCTGCGTGGCTCAAGCGCTCCGAAGCCGGGACGGTCCTCATCTGGCAAGACGACGTGCCGCCCGTCGGCGCAGCGAGCAATCCCGAGGCCCTCGCCGGTATCCTCAGCGGGCACGGCATGGCCGCCAACCTCGTCGATGCAGGCAAGCTCGCGGAGCCAGGCGCGCTCAGCCCGCGCTGGGTGGACCTGGTCGTCCTACCGTACGGCGGAGCGTTCCCGGCTGATGCCCGGGATGCGTTCCTGAGCTATGTGCGCCACGGCGGCAGCTTCCTGACGCTCGGTGGGCTGGCGTTCGAGAAGCAGTTGAGGAACGTTGGCGGAGAGTGGATGGAGGTCGGTCAGGTCGTGCCCGACGACCAGAAGGCAGCCACCATCGCGGACTTCGACGGCGACGCCACCGTGGAATGGGACGCCAACCACTCCGCCGAGGATGACGCGGTGTCGGTCGAGGAATTGGCGCCCGGAGCTGCGCGGTCGAAGCGGTCCGCGCGCCTGTCGCTTGAGGAGATCCGTGCGTTCGCATATGGGGCCCTCAAAGACGGCGCTGCAGCGCCCGATGCCGAGCACTCGATCCTCAGCTTCTGGGCGAAGGGTGACGCAGACACCAGGCAGCTCGCCATCGAGCCGCGCGAAGAGGACGGCTCACGTTGGAAGAAGGTGGTGCCGCTCACCACCGAGTGGCGGCGCTACGACATCCCCGCCAAGCAGTTCCTCTCGTATGCGACCGAAGACCGGGGTGGCCCCGGCGACCACCTCCACCCCGAGCGCGT
>CBFDAZ010000366.1:0-5929 GCA_965602825.1 uncultured bacterium | reverse complement strand
CGCTTCGCCTGGGGGGTGATGTAGATCTGCTCGGTTGTCGCGCCGGAGCCGGTAACCTGAGGTCTGGCGCCCAGGTCGTGCTCGACCTCACTCACCAGTTGCCCGGCATCCAGATCCAGGTTCCCAACGATGCGCGGCACGATGCCACCTTCCTGTTCCAGGAGAGCCAGGAACAGATGCTCGGCATCAAGCTGATTGTGGTGGTAGCGCTGCAGCACCTGTTGGGCGCCGGCTACAGTTTCTTTGGCCTTTGCGGTCAGCTTCTCGAAATCCATCACAGAATCACCCTATGGCCTGACGGTGTGCGGTGGCCGGTCCGGTCACGCGCGCTCGTCGTCCCTTACCTCCTCAATCTCCACCCTGTAGCGGGGCGACCGGGTCGGGGCGGGGTTGAGCGCTTTGCGGTCACCGGCCAACTGCCGTTTGAGGGACGCAATCTCGTGTTGTTGTTTCTCGGCCCGGTCCAGAAGGTCGAGGATCACCTCGACACCGGCCAGGTTCACCCCGAGTTCTTGAGTCAAGCGTTTGATCATGCGCAGTCGCTCGATGTCGGTGTCCGAGTAGAGCCGGAGATTGGTGTGGGATCGATGGGGCGCAACCAGGCCCTCGCGCTCGTACAGGCGCAGGGTCTGGGGATGGCAGGAGACCATCCTGGATGCCACACCGATCATATATACGGGTTCGTCTTCTGACCGTCGCATCGTATCGTCCTGCCTTCCTGCTGCGCGTCGTGTTCGGTTGTCGGCTCGCGCCTCACTCGGGCAGATCCCTGCGCGGGTCATCGGTCCAGCTCTGATCCAGCTCCTCCAGGAGCTGGCGTTGTTGTCTGGAGAGTCGCTCGGGCGACGTCAGTCTGACCTTTACTAGCTGATCGCCGCGATCGGTGCCGCCCATCTTTGGGGCGCCCATTCCGCGAAGGCGGAGGACCTGTCCGCTGGTAGTGCCGGGCGGGATCTTGACCTTGGCGCTGCCGTGGACGGAGGGTACCTCGATCTCCGCGCCGAGTGCCGCCTCGGTGAATTTGACCGGCACCTCTATGATGATATCGTTGCCCTGGCGCTTGAAGAACGGGTGCGTCCCCACCTTGGCCCGCAGTATCAGATCGCCCCGCGGTCCGCCGTTGAGGCCGGCAGCGCCTTCGGCCTTGATCGAGATCCTGCGGCCCGTGTCGATACCCGGAGGGATCTTCACCCTGATGCGACGGCTCCTCGTCTTCTCACCCGAACCGCCGCAGGTCGGGCAGCGCCCGGTCACCTGTTCGCCGGTTCCCTGGCACCGGGGGCAGGTCGCCGAGATGTTCAGAAAGCCCCCGCCCTGTTGGCTGAATCCGGTGCCGCCGCAGGCCGCGCAGGTGCTCGTCGTGCCGCCGACCCCGCCGCAATCGCCGCAGCGGTCGGCGATGGTGAGGCCGATCGTCTTCTCGCCGCCGGCCATGGCCTCCTCAAAGGGGATCTGCAGCTCGTGCTCGACGTCCTGGCCTCTCTGCGGGGAGCGGACCGTCGTTGCCCCGCGCCGCGCCGAGCGTCCTGCGGTCGCATGGCCGAACAGGTCGCCGAAGATGTCCGCGAAGCTGCCGCCGAACGTCGCCCCGCCCGCGCCGCCGAAGTGACGCGCGAAGTCCTCAACGCCGCCGCCCTGCCACTGACCGGACTGCTGGGCGTGCTGGTAGGCCCGGCCGAACTGGTCGTACTGCTTGCGCTTCTCCTCATCACCCAGCACATTGTGCGCCTCAGTGATCTCCTTGAAGGTGCGCTCCGCCTCGGCGTCTCCGGGGTTGACGTCCGGATGGAACTTGCGGGCCAGGCGCTTGTACGCCTTGTCGATCTCCTTGGGGGAGGCCGAGCGGCCCACGCCCAGCACCTGGTAGTAGTCTTTGGGTTGATTCATCTTGCCAGCCTGCCCGGCACCGACCAGGGCTCCGCGCTCACTCGATCGGCACGACTCGCCCCGTGTCCGGCGCCGGCTTGCTGATCCTCAAGGTCAGTACCCCGTCGAACATGGCGGCCGTCACGCTGTCGGCATCCGCCTGTCTCGGCAGGGGCACCACGCGCTCAAACCGGCCCGCGGGCCGTTCGCTACGATGGACCTGCACGTCCCCCCGCTCGGCGGAGGAAGCGGGTACCTCGCCCTCCACGTGCAGGTTACCGTCGGCCACGCGCACCCTAACGTCGCTCTTCTGCACGCCCGGTAGGTCGATGCGAACAACGAACGCGTCCGGGAGTTCGGCGAAGTCGAGACGCGGCAAGACGCCCCGTCGCTCGGGCCGTCTACCCCATGTGCGCGCGGTCGGCTCGCCAACCGCACGCCCCAGGCGCGCGTGCTGCTGCAGGATGTCCCGAATGGGGCTCCAAACGGTCCGCATTCCGACCCCCCGTATGATTCACACGACGCACCCAGCCCGCACGCACTCAACCGAGCGCGATCTTCCTGGGCAACTGCTTGGGTACGGTCAAGCTCAAAACGCCGTCTGCCAGCTTCGCCTGGATGCCATCAGCGTCCACCGGCGTGCGAAAGGTGAAGGCGCGGGCGAACCGGCCGACCGGCCGTTCCCGGTAGTGGCAGACCTCGGGTTCGTCCCTCGGCGTCCGCGCGCCCGAAACCGTCAGCCGATCATCCTCCAGGCGGACGTCGATCGCGTCCCTGGGGACGCCGCAGATGTCGAGCGCCACTTCGAACGCCGTCGCCGTCTCGAGTATGTCGACAGGGGGGAGCCAGTCGATATCGCTGCCGGCTGATGTCGCCCGGCCTCCCCCCCGGTCGGCAAACGCCTGGTCTTCGGCCATCGGCACTGTAGAAGCTCCCCCAACGCCGGGCGCTACTGACTGTCATCCTCCGCGGTGAACTCCGCGTCGATGACTTCCTCGTCGCCTTCCGGCCCCTCGCTGGCGGCCTCCTGGTCGGTTGGACCCGCGCCCTCGGAGGTCTCGGCCTGCTGTTGCTGGGTGGCCTCGTAGATCCGGGCCGAGACGCTCGAGAAGGCCTGTTGGGTTTCCTCTATCGCCGTCTGGATGGCGCCCGCGTCTTCACCCTTGGCTGCCTCGCGCAGAGCCTCGATCTTGGCCCTGATCTCGGAGGCCTCGCCCTCCGGCACCTTGTCGCCCAGGTCGTTGAGGGTACTCTCCATCTGTGCCGCCATGCGGTCGGCGTCATTCCGGGCCTGGGCCAGCGCGCGGAACTTCTCGTCCTCCCCACGGTGCGCTTCGGCCTCCGATACCATGTTCTTCACGTCGTCGTCGTTGAGTTGACCGGAACCGGTGATCGTGATGTGCTGCTCCTTACCGGTTCCCTTGTCCTGGGCCGCGACGTTGAGGATGCCGTTGGCATCGATGTCGAACGTGACCTCGACCTGTGGCATGCCGGCCGGAGCGGGCGGGATGCCGTCCAGGTGGAAGCGTCCGAGCGACTTGTTCTGACTGGCCATCGATCGCTCGCCCTGGAGCACGTGGATCTCGACGCTCGGCTGGAAGTTCGCGGCCGTCGTGTAGATTCGAGAGATCTTCGTCGGGATGGCCGTGTTGCGCTCGATGAGCGCGTCGAACACATCACCCTTGGTCTCGACCCCCAGAGTCAGGGGTGTCACGTCAACCAGGACCATGTCGCTGGCGCCCTCGCCCAGGACGGCCGCCTGGATCGCCGCGCCCACGGCGACAACCTCGTCAGGGTTGATGCCCTTCTTCGGCTCTTTGCCGATGAAGTTCTGGACCAGCTCCTGAACGGCGGGAATGCGCGTCGAGCCGCCGACCAGGATGACCTCGTCGATGTCCTCGGCGCTCAATTTGGCGTCCTTGAGGGCCTGCCCCATGGCCTCGGTGGTCTTCTGCACGAGGTCCTTGATGAGGTCCTCGAACTTGGCTCTGGTGACGGTCATCTCCAGATGCTTGGGCCCCTCACCCTCGACCGACGTGATGAAGGGCAGACTGACCTGCGTTTGGACTGTCGTCGAGAGCTCACACTTTGCCTTCTCGGCCGCCTCCTTGAGACGCTGGAGCGCTTGACGGTCCTTGCGGAGGTCGATCCCCGTGTCTTTCTTGAACTCGTCGGCGACGTGGGACATCAGGCGCTCATCGAAGTCGTCGCCGCCAAGCTGCGTATCGCCGCTGGTGGCCTTGACCTCGTAGAAGTCCCGGTCCTCGCTGGACTTATCCACCTCGACATCCAGGATCGATACGTCGAAGGTGCCGCCACCAAGATCATAGACCAGGATGGTTGCTTCCTTCTTCTGCTCCTGGTGCCCGTAGGCCAGGGCGGCAGCCGTCGGCTCGTTGATGATCCGGAGGACCTCGAGACCCGCGATCTCCCCGGCCTGCTTCGTGGCTGTCCGCTGGGTATCGTTGAAGTACGCCGGGACCGTGATGACCGCTTGCTTGACCTCCTCGCCCAGGTAGGATTCAGCGTCTCGCTTGAGCTTCTCGAGGATCATCGCTGAGATCTGCTCGGGCGTATGGCCCTTCCCGTCGATCGTGGTCGTGTCACGGGAGCCCATCCTCCGCTTGATGCTGGCGACGGTACGCTCAGGGTTGAGCACCGCCTGGCGCTTTGCGGGTTGGCCCACCAGGCGTTCGCCGGACTTGCTGAAGGTAACCACGGAGGGAGTCAGCCGGCCCCCTTCGGGGTTGGTCATCACTACCGGCTCGCCCGCCTGCATCACGGCCACGGCCGAGTTCGTTGTTCCTAGATCAATGCCCACTACTTTCGCCACCGGAATTCACCGCCTTCTTTCTCGGCAAAATGCGCATGCTACGCTTCCTCAGGGCCCAGCCTCAGAAAGACACGGCTTAGCCCTGGTATGAGCAACGCCAGTATAAACCATGAGTCTATGACTGTCAATACCCCTTAGCCGGATTGGTAAAACATTTCCTGCCCATGGATGGGGCACTCAGGTCGCTCTCCACTGCAGCGGCCACGCACGGCGAGCACGCCGGACGGCGGTGAGATGCGCTCGCCCGAACGCAGGGCAGCGCAAGCCCCCTGGAACCATCGCAGGGACGCGATGTCGAACAGAGATGTGTCCCAGCGCAGTGGGTCACATGAGCAACCACACGCCATGACGAACTCACCAACGGAAAACCAGGCGCTCTCAAGGCGCGCCTTCCTGGGGACGGCGGCGGCCGGACTCGCCGGTCTGCTCGGGCGCCGTGCGATGCAGGCCCAGGAGGCCAGCCGGGTTGTCCTCGCGCGGGCAGCGGACCTGGAGTCGATCTTCGGGACGCCGAGCTACGACCGCCTTCTGGATCTGCTGACGATGGCGGTCGTCCTGTTGACCGGCGAGACGAACGTCGCCGCCGCGCGCCGCAGGTACTTCGGGGTGAACGATCGGGTCGGCGTCCAGGTAGCGGCCTCACCGGTCGCCGTCACGCTCGAGGTGGTCGATGCCGTCATCACAACCATCGCCCGGGCCGGCGTGGCCACCGACAAGCTCTTCATCTATTCTGCCGACGAGCGAGAGCTGTTCCGGGCCGGCTTCGCCCTGCGACGAGACGGGCCGGGGGTGAAGTGCTATGGCGCGAGCTCCGAGGGCTTCCGCGATTCCCTGACCGACCTGCTCGCCCCAGAGGTCACGGCGATTGCCAACGTTCCGTGCCTGGCCCCCCACCCGCAAACGGGACTGGCGGGGGCCATCCACAACTTCACCAACTCCGTGAGGCCCTCTCGGGCGCAGGAAGCGTATGCGGACGGCGGCGCCGGGTTGCCGAGCATCGCGGCCAAACGCGCACTGAGGACGCGGGCGCGGCTGCACGTGATGGACTGTCTTCGCCCCGCCTATGACCTCCCGGCCGATGGTCCTCCGGCGCGGTGGGAGTATAACGGCCTCTTGGTATCGGCCGATCCGGTTGCACTGGATGCGGTCGCCACGGCGCTTCTGCAGGCGAAACGCCGCGAAGTGGCCGGCGCCGAATGGCCGCTCGACCCCTTCCCCACCCACATCGAG
>CBFDAZ010000365.1:0-5943 GCA_965602825.1 uncultured bacterium | reverse complement strand
GATTAGCCAGCGTGGCGGAGCAGGAGCTCCGCCGACACGGACGGCCCGCGCCACGCAGACCCTCGAGGTAGGAGGAGAATGGATCGCGATGGCGGCCATGACCCGCAAGGAGCGATTCGAACGTGCGCTGAGGCAGGACGAGGTAGACCGGGTGCCGTTCTGGGTGAAGATCTTCGCCCAGGACTACCTCCATTGTCAGGACGACAGTATCCGCGCTCTGAGCGACCTGGAACTGGCCGATTGCCTGGACCTCGATCACCTGGCCGGTGGCGGATCGCCGGTCGTGCGCACGAATGACCGGGTAGAGATCGGGGTCGAGCGGCAGAACGGCCGCCGGGTGACGACCTGGCAGACGGTTGACCGCATGCTCACCGGCGTCGAGGTCTTCGACGAGGGTTCGCACTCCTGGCATCCGCGCGAGTTCCCGGTCAAGACGCGGGAGGACATCCGGGCAGCGCGGGACGTCTTCGCCTACAACCAGTTCGAGGCGCGCGACGATCTCGTCAAGAACAACGAGGCGCGTCTGCGGGCGGTTGGCGATCGGGGGATCGTCATTACGGGCATGGGCATTTCGCCCGTGATGAACCTCATCCAGCACCTCATCGGACCCGAGACCACCTACTACTTCCTCGCCGACTATCCCGACGACATGGAAGAACTCATCGGGATCATGCACGAGGAGCGGCTGCGTTTCCTGAGATGCTCGCTGGCGAGCTGCCCCTTCGACTACGTCTGCTCGGTCGAGAACACCTCGACGACACTGCTGTCGCCGGCCGTCTTCGAGAAGTACTGCTGGCAGCACCTGAACGACTACGGGCGCCTCATTACTGAGGCCGGCAAGTACCACATGCTGCACATGTGCGGGAAGTTGAAGGACCTCCTGCCGAAGATTGATGAGCTGCCGGCCCAGTCCATCGAGGCGTTCACGGCGCCGCCGGTCGGCAACACAACCATCGCCGACCGCGTCCACCTCTGCTCGACCAAAGCCATCATCGGCGGCACCGACGCAACGCTGTGGCTGAAGCCCGTGGACGAGATCTGCGCGGCGATCGAGGCCTCAATCCGTGAGGCCGGGACGCTGCGGGGATTGGTCCTGACTTCCGCGGGCGTGATGACACCCTTGTGCCCGATCGAGAAGATCAGGCAGGTGCGGGAGTTCGCCAAAGGCCTCACGCCGGAGAGGTACAACTGACGGGGACGCTTACGGCTCCAAGACCGTGTTTGCCTCCACGGTGTTGTCGGGCTCGGCGACCTCGATCTTGCCCTCAACGAAGTTGCTCACGACCTGGTTGCGGAAGCAGCGCTCGCCAACGGAGATAGCGAGACGCTGCGGGCTGAAGATGAAGTTGTGGCGGATGACGTTCTCGATGTCGATGTTCTCCTGCGGGCACATGTGCCACCACCAGATTGTGACCCCGATCCTGCAGTCCGTGAACCGGTTGTACTCGACCGTACAGTAGGAGCCGTCGTTGATCGTGACGCCCGTGACCGCGTTCCGCACCTCGTTGCCGATGGCCCGGCTGTGGTAGACGAAGTGGTCGAAGTCGATGGCCTCGTCGGCGATGTCCTCGATCAGGCAGCCCCGCACTTCGCTCTTTGTGACCTGGTACATGGCGACCGCTCGCCCGTAGCAGTTGCGGAGGTGGCAGTTGACGACCCGGAGCTCCTCAATGGGCGGCCCCGTTGGCCCGCCTTCGTACGAATAGCTCCCGTGCGCGAGCATGGCGCAGCGCTCGACGTGGCCCGGCATCGGAAGATCAGGCAGTCGGCCGCCATCGATGACGAGGTTCTCAATGGTGACACCCTTCTCCGGCGTCCGGATCTCGAAGACGTTGTTGGAGTAGCCGAGGCGGCTCTTCTCGGGGACCGCGCAGGGCAACGGCTCAGCAAGCGTTAGGCTTCCCGCGCTCATCTCGCCAATCGTCACCTTCAGCGCCTTTTGGTCGGTATCCGGGAAGGTCTCCGTGCCTGCCGGCGGGCAGATCTGGGCGACTGTGCCGGCTGCGAACTCCGCAGTGTCGCTGACGGAGATTGCTGTCGCACCCGCTTCCGTGCTCTCTGCGACGAGGACAGGCGACGGGAGCTTCAGGATCGTCTCCGATGATCCGCCGATCGTGATTCCGCTGCGAGGCGTGATCTTGCGGCGGATCAGGTAGGTGCCGGGTCTGATCGTGATTGTGCCGCCTTCGTCACGGAGTGCCTCGATTGCCTCGACGATCGGCTTCTCATCGCTGCCATTGAAGTCGCCGGTCCCGTCCTGGGCAACGGTGACCGTTCGGTCTTCGGGCTCTTGGCCCAAGGCCAGTTGGCAGACAGTCAGGAACAGCACCAGACTTACGCCGAGGGGTGGCATCGCACTGGGCATCGAGGGCCTCCTGGCACGACGCGGGGATAGTGGCAGGCACAGTGTAGGCGCGATGGCCGGGCAAGATCAAGTGCGGATGTAGTCTCCTGCAGGCGTAACGGTCGCCGCCGGTCGAGCGTACGTTGCCAGTGGGGCCTCCCACAGAGCAACCACCCCATCGGGGCTAAAGCCCCTCGTACACGACCCACCACCCTGACAAGTGGCCACGTGCATGGCGGGAGGGAAGCTGACATGCCCATCTACATCGAGGCCGCTGGCTGCACGAATACCTGCCGGCACTGCGCCCGTGGTGGGCGGCCACCCTTTGGCGCGCTCTACTCGCTCGACGAGCTCCGAGAGTTGGCCGATGAGTGGGGACCGTTCGTGGTTGACTGCGAGCCAACCGCCCATCCCGACTTCCCCGAGACGATGGATCCGGCAATCGCCATTTTCGAGGGCGGAGTGCTGGCGACGAACGGCTTCGGGCTCGCCCGGGCTGCCGAGTCCGGGGACGTCTTCGCGCGTCTGCGGGACTTCGGCTATGGTGGCGTCTCCCTGACGCTACACGGGCTCGAGCAACATCACGACTGGTTCGTCCGCCGCCAGGGCGCCTACCAGGACATCCTGGCTGCCTCGGAACGAGCGCAGGAAGCCGGCTTCGGCGTTCACTGGAATGTCTTCCTCGATAACCGCAATCTGGAGGATGTGCCTCGATTGGTCGCTCTGAAGGGGGAGCAGTTCGGCGACTCGGCGTCGATTGGCCTGCCGCAGCACACTGTCAGCCGGCGGATGTGGCGGTACGAGAGGCTGCGACCGTCAGCACGAGACATCAGGGAGCGACTGCCACAGGTGCAAGCGCTCGACCCCGCACACTGGCAAGCGCCACTGGAGCAGCGGACGGAGGCCGGTTGGATGGACCTATGGGGGGATGAACCAGGTACAGGCAAGTTCGCCGACCCGTGGGAGCCCAATTCCTGGCCACCGGTCGATCCCATTGACAGTCTGGTGCTGTTTCTCGCCCGGGATCGGCAGGTGTACCTCGACCCATTGTGCGCTTCCCACATCCCCCTGGGCCGGCTCGACGAGGGCCGGGCGGTGATCGAGGAACGCGTTCGAGGCCTACCTGCACCACACGACGACATCGATGCGGAGACAGCAGAGCGGCGCCTGGGGAGGAGGGATCTGCTGCATCCGACGGGGGCCAGTGTCCGGTACAAGGCCATCTCGACGGCGATCCATGGGGAGGGCCCTGGTGGAACGGCGTTGGCCTAACCCGGCCTCTTCACGGCCAACGTCGCGGGCAACCCGCTCTTTTGAAAAAGAGCCGGTTTCCCGCGCCCTTCCGGCAGAAAACTCTGTTTCCGTGTGGGTGCTTGCCGGGAACCACACTGTGCTGCGGATGGCCCCACTCCGGGAGCACCGATGCTCGTCGGTAACGACCTGCCCGCTGCTACTGGGCGTTCTGGCCGCAACGCATCGTGAATGATGCGGGCCGGGGGCCCGCCGGCACGGACGACCTACGCACGGCACTCGGCTGCGACTTCCTTCGCCACGCGCGACCACGTCATCAGCGCCTGCCCGCCATCGGCGTTGATCGTCTGGATGTCGCACAGCTTCAGGTTGAACGAGTGATCTCCCGCCTCGCGCGCCAGGCGCTGCAACTCCTCCCGCATCTCGTCCGGCCCCCACAGGAAAAGCACGTTCGTTGGGTGGGAGTGGACCTCCAGGACGACGTGCTCGGGCAAAGCCTCCGCGATCGGCGCGACTTGCGACCACGGTGACACGTGGAACTGGCGCAGGTTCGGGAGGTCGCGGATGATCACCGCCTTCTCGGTCAGATCCTCGCAGCCATGGTAGTAGACCTTCCCGAACAGCTCCGCGATGGGAACGTTGTACGGATGGACGAACTCGGCATACGTCTGCGGCCCGTACGAGGCCGCCGACTGCGCGTGGAGGTACCCCCAGCTCGCCGAGAGGCGCCCCATCTCCGCCTGTGACACCTCGTCCCACGGGCTGTGCAGCGGGTTCTCGGTCAGCGCGTGGACGAAGCCGGCCGCCTCGCGCTCTCGGTGGTACTGCACCATCCCCCGCGTCAGGAAGCCCATCAGCTCCCTGAGCCATTCCGGCCGGTCATAGCAGTCGAGCAGCAGGTTGTCCATGCCACGGAGGCGGACGGCCCATTCGAAGGGCCCGTTGTGCAGCGCGTTGCAGCGGAAGACGACCGGCAGCGCCTCACCGACGAGCTCCCGCACTTGCTCTTGTTGACGGCACACCGCCTCCGGGTCGAACCGGAACTGGGGCGCCCGAAGCCGCCCGATGTGCTCCGGCTCCTGCAGCGGCGGCAGGGGCTTGTATGCGCCACCGGCCAGGCCCGTGCTCTCCATCTCGAGCGGCACTCCCCATGGATCATCGGGGGCCATCGCCGGCAGCGCTGAGAGCACGAGAGTTGGGTCGCACGGCCTGTCATCCGGGATGTGCCAGGCGCGCCAGAGGTGGTGGCGGAAATGGATCTCGATCGTGCGCGCCAGGCCGGTCTTGTGGACGAACGTGTCCTCGGGCAGAATCTGCTGCCAGACGAGGTCCTGGGAGCCCTGGAACATCGCGCAGCTCACGGGCACCTCGCGCGTACGACCTGCGAAATGGTCGGCCCACAACCGACGGCGGCGCTCCTGCTCGGGCGAACGCCAGGTCGCGAGGAGTTGGTCGGCCAGGTCGGTCAGGATGGGGCATCGGGAGGTTGGCATCTCGGGATCAGGTCCTGCGCGGCAACTCGACGCATGATACGGTCCGCGGCGGAAGGACCAGGTTCAGGACCTTCCCGTCATACGACACTTCCCGCTCCGTGACTCTCCCGATCTGCCTCGGCTCTCCCTCCGCGGGCTGGTCATTGAGCCTGCCCTCGAGCATGAAGTGCCGGCCCTTGCCCGTCAGCGGCGCCTGAGCGGCCAGATCGACGGTGATCCCCATGGGTTGGTCGAAGTGCCGGTTGATGACGTGGAAGTACACCGCGCTGTCGTCGGCGGTCGCCAGGGCGTCGAGGTACGCGACCTTCTCCGTGGGCCTGATCCCACCCATCTGCAGGGGCTGGGAGTAGGTTGGGACACCGGTGGCCTCGAGCGCCAGCAGGTCGGGCCCATGGTGCTGCGAGTAGAGGGCCGTGACCTGGCCGGTGGGCATGTAGTGAGGCGGGACCTTCGCCTCCCGGTCGGCCCAGATCGCGTGGATGCCCCAGGAGTTCCCCACCAGCATCGATTGGCACCCGATCTCGATCACATCCGCCGAACGCATCAGCGCGTGGACGAAGCCGGCGGCCCCGACCCCCTTGGCGAACGAGGAGCTCAGGGGCGTCGGCCGGAGGCGCCACCATCCGTTCCAGTTCCATTCCGTCACGGCGATCTTGAAGCCCGCTGTGCGTGCCTGCGCGAGTAGGGGATGCCGCAGTACCGCTAGCCCGTCATCGAAGGAGCCCGGCGTGGCCACCCAGGCCCTCCAGACCTCGGCGTCGCTCAGCAAGTCGGGGGCCACGGTTTCGCCCTCCCGCTTCACCTCGGTCAGGGACCACGGGTTACCGAATTTTTGCTTGAGGCGACTAAGGTTTA